>NZ_JBPWAP010000029.1:0-70751 GCF_051776705.1 Bacillus cereus group sp. BceL291
TCAGGTAGCATAGTAAAAAATTGAAACCCGTCAGGGTTTATTTGATATGCCCGCTTTTATAAAATCTACAAAAGATAATAAAAAACTATATGGAAAGACCGCATTTTGTTTGAAAATATACCTTAAGTTGATGGATGTGTGCAAAGACCCCAATACCTGCTAATAATTCAAATCCTGAATTTGCAAATCCAGTAATAAAGGCATTATTTGTTGTATCCGAGGTTTTCGGTAAATAACTAGAATACGTAATCATAATTCCAAATGCTAAAGATAAACTAAAGAATATTTGACCATAAGCAGCAAGCCATACTTTCCCATCAAAAATACGACTCCAATCTGGTTTAAAGAATGCATCTAGTCCTTGCATAGCACCTTCCATCGTCACTGCACGAACGACGATAATAAGGAACATAACAACTAATAAAGGAATAAATATACGGTTAACAACTTCGATTCCTTTTTTAACTCCTTTAAATGCAACGCCAAGCACAATAATCCAAACGAGAGCTAACGGAATTAATACTTCCGGTACAAGTCCTCCAAATTGCCCTGGCTTATCTGCAACATGTAAGTACTCTTTAAATAAAAATGATTGCGTGTCTTTTCCCCATGCTCCAGTAATTGCAAAGTATGTATACGATATAGACCAAGCAATAATCACTGCATAATATGTTGAAACGATAAATGTTACGCACATTTGCCACCATCCAATAAATTCGGCACGCGGGCTAATACGGAAAAATGTAAGTGGTGCTGAACCACGATGACGATGACCAAGGGCAAACTCAAACGCTAACAATGAAATACCAGTCGTTAATAATGCAAATAAGTACGGTAAAAAGAATGCTCCTCCTCCATTTTCATACGCTGTATAAGGAAAACGCCATATGTTTCCTAATCCAACGGCAGATCCGACCGCTGCAAAAATAAATCCAGCTCTCGTTCCCCATTGTTGCCTCGTTTCCATGTTTCCTTCCCCCTTTATGACAAGTTCATACTTGGATTATATTTCAAATTAACTAAATTTTCAATAAATTCTGTTAATTTTTACAAAAATTAGCATCTCTCTCCTATTAACGGCATAAAAAAATCGAATAGACAATTATTCGTCTATCCGATCTTTCATCTGTTTTAATATTTTCTTTTCAAGTCTTGAAACTTGTACTTGCGAAATGCCTATGCGCTCTGCTACTTCTGACTGTGTTTGATCTTTATAGTAACGCAAGTATACAATTAAGCGCTCTCGTTCATCTAGTTCTCTAATCGCTTCTTTTAAAGCAATTTTATCGAACCATTTCGTTTCAGATTGATCTGCAATTTGATCTAAAATAGTGATTGGATCTCCATCGTTTTCATATACAGTTTCATGTATAGACGAAGGGGCCCGGCTCGCTTCTTGTGCTAGAACAACTTCCTCTGGCGTTAGTTCTAGTGCCTCTGCCACTTCATTAATCGTTGGAGCCCTTCCGAATTCTTTCGAAAGCTCATCTCTCATCTTTCGAATTTTGTTTCCTGTTTCTTTTAAAGACCTACTAACTTTCACTGATCCATCATCACGTAAGAAACGTTGTATTTCACCAATAATCATTGGAACTGCATATGTTGAAAATTTCACGTCGAAAGATAAATCAAATTTATCTACCGATTTCAAGAGCCCAATACATCCAATTTGAAATAGGTCGTCTGGTTCGTATCCTCGATTAAGAAACCGCTGTACAACCGACCAAACGAGGCGCATATTACTTTGAACGATTGTATCTCTCGCTTGTTGATCTCCATCTTGACTTTTTTGAATTAACGCTTTTAGCTCGTGGTCCTTTAACTGAGGTTTCTTCTTCTCATTTTTGACCTCTATGTCCATAGGCTATTCTCCTTAATTGCATAGAGCGTTACTATTTGATAAGTATTTTGTCAAATGGATTGTTGTCCCGAAAGATTCGTTTGAAATAACTTCTACTTCATCCATAAAATTTTCCATGATAGTAAATCCCATTCCGGAACGCTCTAATTCAGGTTTAGTTGTAAAAAGGGGTTGTCTCGCTTCATCTAAGTTAAAGATTCCAATCCCTTCATCTCGAATCGTGAGTTTCACCATTGCTTCTTCCAAAATTACAGAAATATAAACAATACCTTCTGCATTTCCTTCGTATCCATGAATAATTGCATTTGTAACCGCTTCTGACACAACTGTTTTAATCTCCGTTAATTCTTCCATCGTTGGATCTAGTTGTGCAATGAAAGCCGCTACTGTAACGCGAGCGAACGATTCATTTTGACTTAATGCTGAAAATTGAAGGTTCATTTCATTTCTCATCTATGCCACCCCCAACGTCGCGAGCGCGTGCGCTTCACTTTCTTCTAAGCGAACGATTTTGAATAAGCCCGACATTTCAAATAAACGCTTAACAGGCGGTGAAATTGCACAAACAACCATTTCTCCACCTAATCCCTTTACGTGTTTATATCGGCCTAATATAACACCTAGACCAGAACTATCCATAAAAGATAAGTTCTCTAGGCTCAAAACAATATGATGAACACCATGTGTCTCAATCATATCTGTTACTTTCGTTCGCAACTCTTCAGCCGTATGATGATCTAATTCACCCTCTAGTCTCACACATAGGACGTCACGTTTTACTTCTAATTGCATGGAAAGACTCACACGATTTCCTCCTTATGCTCAAACTTTACTTATTCACATACATAAAGATTTTCGTGATACAAAATAAGAATCCTTCCTGCTGACAAAAGAAGAACTATTTCGTCATAAAGTGAAACCTTTCAGCATTATTCACTTACATACGAATAGAAAAGCGGCAAAATATTTGCCGCTATTTTGATGTTGAAAACATCCCAAAACTTCTTTTAAATAACTCCCACCAGCTCGCTGCAGCAACATCTTCTTTTGCTACAATTGTTTGTTTTAATAAAACATCTTTATCTTTTTTAATAACAAGTGTACCAAGCGCGTCACCTTTTTTAATCGGTGCTTTTACTTTCTTTTCAGCAATTACTTCTTGTTTTACCTTGTCCATATTCTCGCCCTTCTTCATAAGAAGAGAAACATTATCTGATGCAACTAAATCTACTTTTTCTTTTTTCCCTTTCCCTACTTGAACTGTCTTAATTTTTTCGCCGCGCGTATACAATTTCTTTGTCATATATTGACCAAATGCGTAGTCAAGAAGCTTCGTCACTTGGTTGTTCCGTTCTTTTGATGTTGGTGCTCCCATGACAACTGAAATGATACGCATGCCATTTTTTTCAGCCGATGCTGTTAAACAATATTTCGCTTCTGTCGTAAAACCTGTTTTTACTCCATCTACGCCAGGATAAAAACGTACTAGCTTATTCGTATTAACAAGCCAAAACTTTTTATCCGTATCTTCACGTAAATAATCTTCGTACTTACCTGTGTATTTACGAATAAGTGGATACTTCATCAATTCTCTCGCCATTATAGCCATATCATTTGCTGTCGAATAATGGTCTTTGGCCGGAAGACCTGTTGGGTTTTGAAAATGTGTATTTTTCAGCCCTAGATCTTTCGCCTTTTTGTTCATCATATTTACAAATCCTTCTTCTGAACCTGCGATATGCTCGGCTACTGCAACAGATGCGTCATTTCCAGATGCAATTGCAATACCCTTTAACATCTCATTTACAGTCATCTCTTCCCCAGGTTCTAAAAAGATTTGCGATCCACCCATTGAAGCTGCATGTTCGCTCGCTCTAACTTTATCGGTCAGTTTTAGTTTTCCTTTTTCAACTTGTTCCATAATTAAAAGCATTGTCATAATCTTTGTCATACTAGCAGGTGGTAATTTTTCATTTGGGTTTTTATCAAATAAAACTTTACCTGTATCTTGCTCAATTACGATTGCTGACGACGCTTGTTCCGCTAACTTCGGTGTTGTTTCTTCTGTTTTCTCCTGCTTCGTTTTCTCAGATTGTGCGAAACTTACTGAAGTTCCAGAAAGCAATAACATGAAACAAACAAGTATTCCAAAAACTCGCTTCATGACTAACCCTCCATTCTATATCAGACCTATTTTTTCCAATTTACCTTTTTTTAATACCAAATTTTTCTAACATTTTCAGTTGACAAATACATTCGTCCCCTATATTGTATTAAGTGTATTACATACAGTAGTACACTTAATACATATGAGGAAGGAGACATTGCTCTTGCATATTCAACTTGACCCAAGAAGCAACACTCCGATATGGGAACAAATTGTTCAAAATATAAAAGAACTCGTATTGAAAAACATGTTGGCTCCAAGTGATAAACTCCCTTCTGTACGCGAACTCGCTTCTTTACTCGTTATAAATCCAAATACAGTGAGTAAAGCGTATCAAGAGTTAGAGCGACAAGGAATTATTGAAACGTTACGAGGAAAAGGAACATTTGTATCCCAATCGATTACCCCAACATTAGACGAAAGGAAAATCGCTATGGTTGAAAAGCAATTTCATCAATTACTATTAGAAGCCTCTTATCTTGGTATTACGAAAGATAAAATTCATGATTGGATAGATTCATACTATAAAGAGATTGGAGGGAATACGGATGTTGAAAGTGACAAACTTGAAGAAAACAATTGATAATCAAACAATTTTAGACGATGTTTCTTTCACATTGCAAAGAGGGAGTATCATCGGATTACTCGGAAGAAATGGCGCGGGAAAAACAACTTTATTGCGAACGATGGTCGGTATTTTGGACCCAGACGAGGGAACTGTTACATATGAGGATATCGACATCCATAAAAATCCTGAAACGAAACAAAAAATCGTATATGTTCCGGATTCTACTAACATGCTGAACGGTTATACAGTAAAAGAAATCGTGAAGTTTTATAAATCAGTTTATACAGCATTTGATGAACCATATTTCTATGAACTACTAGAACATTTCAACTTACCAAATAAACGAATTCTTAGTTATTCAAAAGGAATGAAAGCACTGCTCGCCATCATTTTAGCCGTTTCTACAAAGGCAGAATATATCATTTTAGATGAACCGACAAATGGACTTGATCCTATCGTGAAAAGGAAAATTTTACAGTTTCTCGTTGGAGAAGTTGCAGAAAAAGAGATTACCATTTTCATCTCCACTCACCATTTAGATGAAGTAGAACAAATTGCAGATACAATTATTATATTAAAAGGCCATACCATCTCGTCTATTACATCACTAGACGATGCAAAATCACGATTTGCTAAAATACAAGTTGCTTATGAACGTTCACTACCTCAAAAACTAGAAAACTTAAGCAATATTAAAATATTAAATCAAACAGGAAAAGTATATACAATCTTAATCGAAGGAAATGTGGCTACAACACTGGAGAAGTTTTACAAAGAGCAACCTATACTTATTGAAGAATTAACAATGTCACTTGAAGATGTCTTCGTTACGACACTGGAGGAGGATGGGTATGTTTCATAAAGCGTTGTGGATGTGGAATTGGAAGCGTGGGAAATATGCTGCGTTACTTTTTCTCTTCAGTTCACTTTATTTTTTATCTTTCGAATACTATCAAGAAGCAGAAACTCAACAGTCTCTCTTTCTCCATCCAGAAAAAATAGGTGAAGAAAAGTTCTACTATCATTATTCTTTTTATTCTTCTAATAGCTTTTGGTTAGGTATTATTACAATTATCCTATCCTGTATATTAATTGGCTGGGAGCGAAGTAATCAAAATGGAGATTCACTTATGACATTTCCATTTAAAAGACGTGATATGTTCTTATCGAAATGGGTTTTCGGTGGATTTTTCATTGTACTATCATTTCTAATCAATTGGGGTCTTATGTATTTTATTTATAAATCTACGATTCACTTTGAATATCAATCTTTCGAACCATTTCACCGATATTTCCTGTACGCAATTTTCACATATATCGCTATCTATACTGTCTCTTTATGTATAGGTACATTTACTGGCAGTATTATTTCACAAAGCATCTTCAGCATTACTTTTTGCATAATGGGAATGGGAATCTTTTCACTCTTACTCCTTTTCTTTACAGCTCACGCTGAGGCAATACAGGGGAATAAAAGTTATACGAATTTCGAAAACATTTATAAATTCAATAAAAAGACCAACATTTCAAGCGCTATATTAGACTTTTCAATTAGTTATAATTACCACCCTACTGTCCAATCAGATGAAGATCATGGAAAAGTAATACAAAGGGGACCCACTTTTCATAGTTACTACTCTGCAAAAGTAATACTTGTTCCTATCTTCTATACTATTTCCAGCTTACTAATTGGTATGTTTCTTTATGCACGATCACCTAATGAACATAATAAGAAAATTTTCCTTTTTCCAAAATACAACTCACTCTGGATGTGGGGTACTACCTTTTATTTTGCATTAATAGGTGGGCAAATGTTAAAACGTTTTGATTTATTATTTAGTTACTATGTTGGATTCTTTTTATTTGGAATCGTCACTTATTTTATATTATCACGTCTTACAAACTATAAAGTTTTTTAAAGGAGAGATCCTATGTTTCAAAAAGCATTATGGGTGCATACCTACAAACAAAGTAAATATATTGTTTGGCTATTTTGGTTAGTAAGTTTTTATGTACTATCATATAAATACTATTTAGCAGCTGCCGAGCAATTAAAATATTTTCATGAACATAATGAATGGAAATATATATACCGATATAATTATCAACTTTCACTTCCCGATGCTATTATGGTTCAAGGAGGACTCCTTATTATATTAGCCTGTATTCTTATTGGATGGGAACGTCAAAATCAATCAAGTGACATTTTATGGTCTATGCCATTTAAACGAACACATCTCTTCATAACGAAATGGCTTTTTGGTGTGTGTAATATTGTAGCTATCGTTATACTAAATTGGGGACTTTTTGCTATTATGAAAAAGACAACCTTTCATAATAAGTATCAAATATTTTCACCATTTCATACTTACTTCTTATACATGGTTATTATCTTAATTGCTATATATACACTTGCATTATGCATAGGAACAATTGCTGGTAATATGATTTCACAAGGATTTTTCAGTGTTGCTATACTTGGATTCCCTTTTATTTTGCCGACTCTAATTGCCGGGGCTATTTCTATTCATACGGTTGGACTTATTTCCAATCATCCCGTCTATACGGAGGAAAATGTAGATCGTTACGGTTCAGTAATAGAAAAAGTGAGTATTTTAGCGCCAGTTCGCGGATTCAATATTAATTTTAATTACGATCCTCAACGTGCTTATACTGATCAACAAGGCGTACGTCATGATGAACCTAATTTTACGTATATTCCTTCAGCAACAAAACTTATCGGTCCAATCGTAAATATACTTATTCTATTACCTTTAGGAATGTACTTATATACAAGATCACCTAATGAACAAAACGGAAACTTTCTATTATATCCGAAGCTTAAAACACTATGTATGATATGTTGTGTAACCTTTATTGGAATGTTTGGAGGAATGGCAGCGGGCGGAAGTCATTCTATCGTAAATTATTATATTGGTTTTATAGGGACCAGTACGATAGTCTATCTACTATTATCTCGCTTATTAAAATTCAAATTTTCTTGGCGTGTGAAATAACCTCCTTTTAAAGGAGGTTATTTCACATTCTCTCTCCTATCCCCATACACCATCTCTTCTTTCATCCCAAATCCATCACCATTTTGCACAATTTGCTCTGTCGGTGCAACTACACTTTCAGCAATTTTCCATTCCCCACGCTCTTTCACAAATACTTGTAGAAAATAGTTCATGCCATCTAGTTGATATGCATTTTCTTTTTTCACATTATAGTGAATCGCAATGTAGTACACTTGAATGTTTTCTTTTCCTGTTTTTGATACGTATTGCGATAATCTCGGTATATAGAGGGCCGCTTTCTGAAAAGATAGTTGCTTCGCTTTAACAAGCGATGAACTTGTTACATTACGTAATGTGTCCTGATTACGAATATTATCGCTATGGTGGAATAATACTGCGTTTTGCATAGAACGAACCCATAATTTCGAATATAAGACTGTATTATCGGTTTCAATGTACTTCACTTCTTTTCGCACCACTTGGATAGGCGTATCTGCGTACGTAAATGTTTGAAAATAGAAAAAACCACCAAATAAAATGGTAAGTGCAGCAATATATTTCATAATCTTTCCTCCGATCTTTTAATTAAAGTATCGGAGTTTCAAAATATTTTTATTCAAAAGAAAAAGGATAGGAATGCTTTCGCTTCCTATCCTCATTTATTATAATACGCGGCCAAATAGTTCTAAGACCATTTCTATTTCTTGGTCGCTCCAACCTTTAAATCTCTCTTTATAATATTCTTTACGCACAGCTTCAAGTTTTTCAGTTACTTCTCTTCCGTGCTCTGTAATTTCTAAATACACGATTCGACGATCTGAATTAGAACGTTTTCTTTCTACTAATCCTTTTCGTACGAGACGATCTGTAACAGCTGTAATATGACTGGAGGTTACGTTTACTTCACTCGCAATTTGCGAAGCCATCTGTGGACTCTTTAAAAATAACGCACGTAATACAGAAAATTCATTATATGGCATATGTTCTGCAAAACGTGTATTAATATCATTTTGTAATAAACGTATCATTTTTCGAAATGATGCAGATAAATCTAAAATCAGCGTTTCTCTTTTTTCGTTCAATAGCCTCGTCCCTTTTTTATCATATTTACACATATTATAATCTATAAATACCTATGTTGTACATGCTTTCTTTCCTCAACATTCTCATTTATGTAACTTTTTTCATATAAATTTCTTTTTTGTTCACACATATACATATAAAAAGGATGGTGATGGAAAATGCAGGGTGGAATGAATCCTTATTTACACAACGTACGCACAGCTAATACTGGTAAAGAAGCTACTATTACTGTACAAGGCGAAGGCGTCGTTAAAGCAAAACCGAATGTTGTTATATTAACGCTTGGCATTCGAACAGATGATAAAAATGTAAAACAGGCTCAAGAAGAAAATGCAGTGCAATCCAAACAGTTGCTGGATGCACTTAAACAGCTTGGTATTGCCGATAAAGATATAGAAACGATTTCTTATACGATCACTCCTCAATACGAATATGTAAATGATAAAGCATTGCTACAAGGATACCGCGTGGAGCATTTGTATGAAATTACCGTTTTAAATGTACAAAAAGCTGGGGAAGTATATGATATAGCCGTTTCAAATGGCGCAAATGTAGCAAAAGGTTTACGTTTCCGAGTATCTCATCCAAATAAATATTATGAGCAAGCTCTCATTCAAGCTCTGCACCAAGCAGTAGAAAAAGCTCGTGCTATTGCGAGTACATATAATTTAAATATTAATCCTGTTCCCCTCTCATTCGTTGAAGAATCTGCCCAATTACCACGGGAGGTTACGTCTTATGCTACTTTACATGCGCAAGCAGCCCCGCCCATTCAATCGGGTGAATTAGAAATCATTTCATCCATACGGGCTATTTTTACGTATTTATAACGAATTCTCTTTACAAGTAAACGTTATCATTTTACTTGTTGTAAAAACATGATGTTCTGATATAATAAAGAACGGTGAGCTCTTACAAAAGAGATATCACGGGTGGGAGAGGGATATGAAAAAGAAGGTTTAACATGAAAGGAATACTTGAAAGAACATTTAAATTAGATTTACACGAAACATCACCAAAACAAGAAGTTTTAGCTGGAGTTACGTCATTTTTCACAATCGTATATATTATGATTGTAAATGCGTCAATCTTATCAGATGCTGGTATTCCTCTTGAAGCTGGAATTTTAGCAACTGTTTTTAGTTCATTTGTCGGATGTCTACTCATGGCACTTTGGGCAAATGCACCTGCTATTCTTGTCCCGGGTATGGGTGTAAATGCATTCTTCACGTACACAGCTGTGCATACGCTTGGACTAACTTGGCAAGAAGCATTGGCTGCTGTCTTTATCTCTGGTATTATTTTTGCAATTGCCGCTTTTACACCAATCGCTCGCGTGCTATCAGTATCAATTCCAAAGTCATTAAAGGAAGCGATTACTGTCGGCATCGGATTATTTTTAGCGTTTATCGGATTGCAAAAAGGTGGTTTAGTCGTTTCGAACCCAAATACTGCTGTGGCAATGGGGAAATTAAGTAATCCTGTCGTTCTTGCGACATTACTTACTCTTATCATTGCACTTGTATTATTTATTCGTAACGTACGTGGAAACTTTTTATGGACGATTGCAATAGGAACTGGTATCGCCTGGCTATTTGGTCTTGTGGATACGAGTCAAGTGGGAAGTAGTTCATTCTCATTCGCTAATTACGGTGATGTGTTTGGAGCTATGTCATTTGGGAAACTTTCTTCCTTACCATTTTGGATTGCAACATTCTCTTTAAGCATGGTGCTTATCTTTGAGAACATGGGACTTCTGCACGGTTTATTAGAAGATGATCGTAAATTCCCACGTGCTTACCAAGCCAATGCAATTTCAGCAATGACATGTGGTCTATTTGGCACAAGTCCTACCGTTTCAACAGTAGAAAGTGCCGCAGGTATTACTGCAGGTGGCAAGACAGGTCTGACGTCTATCGTTACTGGGTTGCTATTCTTTGCATCACTGTTTGCTCTTCCATTTGTCAAATTAATTCCTGATAGTGCCATTGCACCAATCTTAATTATTATTGGCGGTCTGATGATTACAAGCATTCAACAAATTCCTCTGAATGACTTTTCAGAAGGATTTCCAGCATTCTTAATTATCGTTATGATCCCGCTCACATATAGTATCGCTGATGGCATTGCGTTCGGATTTATTGCTTACCCTATCTTAAAAGTTGCTCTTGGAAAGCGTAAAGAAGTCGCACCATCTATGTATATCATTACATGCTTATTCTTAGCTATGTTTGTATTACATGCTATTGGTTAAAAAAAACACCGAGGAAATCCTCGGTGTTTTTTTACTTAAACCATCCTTTTTTATAAAACCAGGCCATCATTCCGCCGCCAATTAGTGCCATAATAAGTAGACAAATAAAATAACTATATTGTCCACCAAGCTCTGGCATATGCGTAAAGTTCATTCCATATACTCCCGCAATAAATGTTAATGGCATGAAAATAGTCGAGAATACAGTTAATGTTTTCATAATGTTATTCATATGATGTGAGTTTAATGAAAAATAACTATCCCGAATATCTGCTGTTAACTCTCGGCTTGCCTCAATCATTTCTGTTAGTTTAAGCAAATGATCATGTATATCTTTAAAGTAAATTTCATGATCGCTTATACCGTAAAAACGAGTCGAATTTAAAATACGATATAATAAATCACGCATCGGAATGATTGTACGCCTTAGCTTTGATAAATCTGTACGTATATCAAATACCTCTTCTAATACACTTCCTGCTGTCTCCCCCGTTAAATTATCATCAATTGCATTTAAATGATCCTCAATGTAATATACAGGCGCAAAATAGTCATCTACAATTTGGTCGATAATTGTATGAGCTACGTGTAAAGGACTATTTTTAATACGCTTCTTTTCTCCAAGTGTTTTCCATACTCTTTCGATTGCATTGTTATGAGAAAAGTGGAAAGAAACAATATAACGATCACTAATAAATAAATCGATTTCGTGCGGTTCTAGTCCATCTTCCCCAAATGCGTGAAGTACTAAAAAGTTATATCCATCATAAAAATCAACTTTTGGCCTCTGTACATATTCTATACAGTCTTCAATTGCAAGGGGATGGAACTTAAAATGGTCTTGCAGAATATATGTATACTCTTCTTTCGTTGGCTTATATAAATCTAGCCAATACCATACAATATGGTCTTTCTTTGTTTCTTCTAGAGAAACATCATATAATACTTCATCTGTTTTTGTTACTGCACAAATTCTAATCATAATTTCACCCATTATTATTATAAACAAAAAATAGTAAAAAAAGCCAAGGAGAAATCTCCTCAGCTTTTTTTTATTACTTCGTTACGATACCGTGTACTAAAGTTGGTGCATCTACGTGTTCTTTAGAGATCTTCATGTTCTCATAAATTTTCGCTTTTACATCTTCAACATTTTCGCGGTTTGCGTAAATTGTAACGAGAGATTCACCTTGCTTCACGCTATCGCCTACTTTTTTGCGCAGCATTAGACCAACTGCTAAATCAATTTCAGACTCTTTCGTTGCACGTCCTGCTCCTAAAAGCATTGCTGCTGTTCCGATTTCGTCTGCAACGATTTCTGATACATATCCGTCTTCTTTCGCTTCCACTTCAATTTTAAATTGTGCTTGTGGCAATTTAGAAGGGTCATCAACAACAGATGCGTCGCCGCCTTGCGCTGATAAGAACGTTTTAAATGATTCTAGCGCTTTTCCGTTGTTCATTACTTCAATTAGCTTTTCACGTGCATCTTCTAAAGATGAAGCTTGTCCAGCAAGGTACACCATTTGACTTCCAAGTGTTAAACATAGCTCTTCTAAATCTTTCGGCCCTTTACCTTGTAATGTATCAATTGCTTCTTGAACTTCTAATGCGTTACCGATAGCTTCACCGAGTGGTTGACTCATATCAGAAATAACTGCCATCGTGTTACGACCAACGTTATTACCGATACGTACCATTGCTTCTGCTAAACGTTTTGCATCTTCATCCGTTTTCATAAATGCACCTGCTCCAGTTTTTACATCAAGAACAATTGCATCTGCACCAGCAGCAATTTTTTTACTCATAATCGAACTTGCAATAAGCGGAATTGAGTTTACTGTTGCTGTCACATCACGAAGTGCATATAGCTTTTTATCAGCAGGTGTTAAGTTACCACTTTGACCGATAACAGCGATTTTGTTTTCATTTACAAGACGCATGAATTCATCGTTTTCAATTTCCACATGGAATCCTGGAACTGCTTCTAATTTATCAATTGTACCACCAGTATGTCCTAAACCGCGTCCAGACATTTTCGCTACTGGTACATCTAAAGCGGCTACTAATGGACCTAATACAAGTGTCGTTGTATCACCAACACCACCTGTTGAATGCTTATCTACTTTTACACCTTCAATAGCTGATAAGTCGATTGTATCACCGCTATTTACCATTGCCATCGTTAAATCGGCACGCTCTTGATCGTTCATATCTTGGAAGAAAATTGCCATTGCAAGTGAACTTACTTGATAATCAGGAATATCACCATTCGTATATCCTTCAACAATAAAGTTAATTTCTTCTGTCGTTAATGCATGTCCGTCACGTTTTTTTGCAATTAGGTCCACCATTCTCATTGTGAAGTCACCCCTTCATTTGTTTTACGATTGCTTTTACTAATGCTAAGAAGTTAGCTTTAACACGTTCTGTCGTTTCAATTACTTCATCGTGGTGAAGTGGTTGATCTAAAATACCAGCTGCCATATTTGAAATACAAGAAATACCTAACACTTTCATACCAGCATGACGCGCTACAATTACTTCAGGTACTGTTGACATACCAACTGCATCTCCGCCAAGTGTACGAAGCATACGAATTTCAGCAGGTGTTTCATATACAGGACCTGTCATTCCTACGTATACACCTTCTTGTACTTTAATATTTAAGTCTGCTGCAACTTGTTTCGCCATTTCGCGAAGTTCTACCGTATATGACGTAGACATATCAGGGAAACGTACGCCCATTTCAGAATCATTTGGTCCGATTAATGGATTCGTACCCATGAAGTTAATGTGGTCTGAAATTAACATAAGATCGCCTGGCTCAAATGATGTATTTACACCACCAGCTGCGTTTGTTACAACAACTGTTTCTACACCTAGTTCTTTCATAACACGAACTGGGAATGTTACTTTTTGCATGTCGTATCCTTCATAGAAGTGGAAACGTCCTTGCATTGCTACTACTGTTACACCTTGAAGTGTACCGAATACTAGTTGACCTGCATGGCCTTCTACAGTTGATACTGGGAACTCAGGGATTTCACTGTAAGGTACTGTTACTGCGTTCTCAATTTCGTCTGCTAATACACCTAGTCCTGATCCAAGGATTAGTCCTACTTGTGGTGTCTCTTGAAATCTCTCTTTTAAGTATGAAGCTGATTTTGTAATAAGTTCACGATTCATTTGTTTATCCCCCTATTTCTTTAGCTCGTTTAAGAAGCTTGTTCCGTATTCTGGCATTTTCACACCGAAGTTTTCTGCTACTGTTGCACCAATATCAGCAAATGTTTGACGAAGTGGTAACTCTTGTCCGCCTTCTTTCATGCTTGGGCTATATGCTAATAATGGTACATATTCACGCGTATGGTCAGTACCAGGGTGAATTGGATCATTACCGTGGTCTGCTGTAATTAATAATAAATCATCTTCTTTTAGTTTTGCGAATACTTCTGGAAGACGTGCATCATATTCTTGCAGAGCTTCTCCGTATCCTTGTGGATCACGGCGGTGGCCGAATAATGCATCAAAGTCAACTAAGTTTAAGAAGCTAAGACCTGTAAAGTCCATATTTAATGTATCTACAAGCTTATCCATTCCATCCATGTTAGACTTCGTACGAAGTGATTCCGTTACCCCTTCGCCATCATAAATATCAGAGATTTTACCGATAGCAATTACATCGTAGTCACTATCTTTTAATTCATTCATTACTGTACGGCCGAATGGTTTTAGTGCATAGTCATGACGGTTTGGTGTACGTGTAAAGTTTCCAGGTTCACCAACGAATGGACGAGCAATAACACGACCTACCATGTATTTCTCATCTAATGTTAATTCACGTGCAATTTTACAGATTTTATATAACTCATCAAGTGGCACTACTTCTTCGTGTGCTGCAATTTGCAATACGCTATCAGCAGAAGTATAAACGATTAAAGAGCCTGTTTCCATTTGCTCTTGACCAAGTTCATCAAGAATCTCAGTTCCAGAAGCTGGCTTATTACCGATAATTTTACGGCCTGTTTTTTCTTCTAATTCATCAAGTAATTCTTTCGGGAATCCTTCCGGGAACACTTGGAATGGTGTATCAATGTAAAGGCCCATGATTTCCCAGTGACCTGTCATTGTATCTTTACCAGTAGATTTCTCTTGCATTTTTGTGTAATATCCAAGTGGTTTCTCTACTTTAGAGATACCTTTCATTTCTCGAATGTTACCAAGACCTAAATTCACCATGTTAGGCATTTGTAACCCATTCATATGTTCAGCAATGTGACCAATTGTGTCAGATCCTAAATCACCAAATTGCTCAGCATCTGGTGCTTCACCGATTCCCACAGAGTCCATTACGACTAGGAATATACGTTTATATTTATTCATAACTGCGCCCTCCTATAAGTTCAGTTCTACTTCTTGTAGTATGTTCAAAACGCTATAAAGTGAAACTGTTATCAAAAAGAATTCTCATTGTCAAACAGTACTTCTTTAAATCATTTTCTAACCTATTTCGTTTACTTGAAACGATTCAAAAACATTTCTAGTTTTTTCTAAGTCAGATGTCAGACATCTGATACTGATATCATAACATGTTTACGCTTTCTTTTTAATACATTTTCGTAGAATTTCTCATTTTCTTCACACTTCTATTGTAATCCATTCTGCAACGAAGTGCTAATTTTTTTATGATTTATTTCTTCATATTAAAAATAAAAAGTAGCTCTAAAGAGCTACTTTTTATTTTACTTCTATTGTTTCTTCTTTATGTTCATGCAATTCGCCTTTTCTTACATGTACTTTCACTTTGTAAGCACCGTTCTCTTTGAAAGTATGTTTCGTTTCATACTCTCCTTTATTTCCTTCTTTCGCTGGAATAAATTCGTGTTTTTCAACACCATCTTTCCAAATCTCTAGTTGTACTTCAGCACCAGTTAATGCTTCTTCTTTTTGCTTTAAATGAACTTTCATTGTAGATTCAGCATTTGCCTTTATGTCTCCAGCCATAAGATGGATCATTGTGTCACTTTTATGATCTCCATGTCCTGCACTGTGATCACTATTTTCTTTTTTTGCATCTTCTACTTTCGCATTTCCTACAGCAACTTTATGTTCTGGCATAACGTGCATATCACGTGCATTTGTATGAGGAATAATATGATATACTCCGTCAGTTTCAAATGTTTTCTCTACTGCATAAACACCTTTTCCTTTATGCTTACCATCTAACATCTCGTGCTTCTCGTCGCCATCTTTCCAAATTTCAAACTTTACATCATCGGCATCCGTTACTCTTTCTTTTCCTTGTGTAACAAGTGCTTGTACTTCTGTTTTTTCACCAGGTTTAATTTCTTTCGGATTCGTTTGAATTGCTACGTTTACACTTTCAAGTTTCTTTTCTTTTTTCGGTTCTTCTTTGTTTGTATTACAGCCAGCCAACGCTAGCATCGCGATAAATAAAGTTATAATCAGTTTTTTCATCATCATTTCCTCCTTTATACTCTATTTAGTATAGAGGAAATACATTGTAATATTCCAGTCTTCTGCTGAAAACAATATACGAAATGTTTGTGAAGTTTCTGTGAAGCGGTCTTCCCCTCTTAATCTATGAAAAAAGAGCATAGTAACTATGCTCTCGGATGAAACTGTTTATATACATCTTTTAATCTAGTTTTTGAAACGTGCGTATAGATTTGAGTCGTTGAAATATCTGCATGTCCAAGCATTTCTTGTACAGCACGTAAATCTGCTCCATTTTCTAATAAGTGCGTAGCAAACGAGTGACGCAACGTATGAGGTGTAAGCTCTTTTTCAATATTTGCTTCTTTCGCTAATCGTTTTAATATTTTCCAAAATCCTTGTCTTGATAAACGATTACCATGATGGTTTAAAAAGAGTGCATCTACTACTTTTTTCCCCATTAATTCTCTTCTTCCTTTTTCAATATACTTTTGAATTGCTTCCGTTGCTAAACTTCCTAGTGGAATAATTCTTTCTTTATTCCCTTTCCCTATGCAACGAACAAATCCCATCGTTAAATGTACATCTTCTAAATTGAGTGCAATCAATTCTGAAACACGAAGTCCTGTCGCATACAGTAACTCTAGCATCGCCTTATCACGAATCCCAAAAGCACTTGTCATTTTTGGTGTTTGAAGTAACGCCTCTACTTCATCAACTGATAATACTTTTGGTAATTTCCGTTCCCCTTGTGGCGTTTCAATATGTACGGATGGGTCGTGTTCTACCGCTCGTTCACGAAGTAAAAATTGGTGGAACGAACGAATTGATGCGATATGACGCGCCAATGTTTTCGAAGATTTTCCGTTCTCTTTTAAATACTGCAAAAAATTAACAATGTGTAAACGGGTCACTTCATGAAAAGTTTTCGTCTGTTCCACATTTTGCAAATACTTTACGTAGCTTTTTAAATCCCGTTCATAAGATACTACTGTATTCTTTGCTAATCCTTTTTCGACAACCATATAATGAATAAAATCTTTTAATTGATCTTCCACTCTACACTACTCCCCATTTTCATAGAAAAACATCATTCTATTTACGAAAGCATCCTTTGCCAGTTCTTCATTCCCTGATACTTTTTCTACAGTCTCTTCTTTAGGTTTTTCATAACGATGATAGCTTTCATATTCTTCATTTATCCATAGTATAGCGAAATAAAACAAAATCGTACAACTTGTAAATAATAAAAATACTTTTATTCCATCAAAAGTTAATTTTAAAGCTCGGCGCATTGTAAATTCCTCCAAAATATAAGTTATTACAACATATGCCAAGCTTTCACCAATTTATACCTTATTCAAATAAAAAACCTCTTCCTAGATAAATAGGAAAAGGTTATTTTTCATCCGTTTCATTTTCTTGACAATTTTTACAAATCCCATGGAATGTTAAACGATGATCTTTCACCTTAAAGCTCCAGTCTCGTTCTACTTTCCTTTCCACTTCACCAAGTAAATCTTCTTGTATTTCTTGTACAGCACCACATTGTGTACAAATCAAATGATGGTGGAAACGCTGCGCACCTTCTTGGCGTAAGTCATAGCGTGAAACACCGTCTCCGAAGTTAATCTTATCGACAACTTTTAACTCAGATAATAGTTCTAAAGTTCGATAGACGGTTGCTAATCCGATCTCTGGCGACTTTTCTTTTACAAGGAGGTAAACATCTTCTGCGCTTAAATGATCTTCTTCATTTTCTAGCAGCACACGAACTGTTGCTTCACGTTGCGGTGTTAATTTGTAGCTCGCTGCATGTAATTGCTTCTTAATTCGTTCAATTCTTTCTTCCATTCGGTACTACTCCCTCCTCGCCACTCTTACACCATTATATCAGAAGAAGGGCTTCTGTCAAAAGAAAAAAACAATAAAAACAAATTGATAATTATTCTCAAAAAGTATTTATTTTTTATTAATAGCCTCAACGACTTCTTTCATTAAAACTGGTGATGCGTAAGCCTCCACACTAGAAGCAAGTGCTAACACCACTCCAATTACGAGAAAGAAGCATGTATAACGGATTAATAATGGTAATAGTGGCTCGGTTATTTTTCTAATAAATTGATGCCTAATCATCCGTAAAGAAAAACTTGCAGCAATAGTTGTCATAACGAGAAAGACTGGAATGATAATTAAATTTTGTGGCAAAACAGATACAAATGCTAATAATAATCCATTCCATCCATGCTGACTTACTAAAAAACCAACTGTAAATCCAACGACAACTCCTTTTACAAATAATAAAATAAAAATAAGTGGTAATCCAATAATTGAAATCCCTAAAATCCAAATAAATCCGATGTATTTTAATTGCGAAAAGTAACTTTCTCGAAACATTTCGCCCGCAATGGCAAATTCTCCTTTAGAGACTTGTCCAAAAAAACGTTGTAAATAAAATGATAAATCTTGTTTTTGATTGATTTGTAAACTATTCACCAGAATAGCTCCGAATATTACTCCCATCAATAATAAAACGGCGTTAAATATATATAATGAAGAGTTTTCCTGTATGTGAGACATTACACGGTCTTGCCAATTTTTTCGCCACATTTTTCTTCCCTCCGTTCACACTCTTATTAAAAATGTATGAAAGAAAGAAAAAAGTATGACGAATTAACATTGAAATTCCGCTCTACTTTGCTAAACTAAAAAGTAGAGAATAGGAGGGATTTCTCTTGAAACCATTATTATTAGATTTTCCAACATTATTTCAAACTGAACGCTTGCAAGTTCGTAAACCATTTCCAGGTGATGGTGCAGAAGTATATGAAGCAATCCAAGCTTCTCTAGAAGACTTAGTACCGTGGATACCAATTAACGCTGAAACAGAAGAGAGTGCTGAAGAAATTGTTCGCGAAGCTCACGGACAGTTTTTACTTCGTGAAACACTTGATTTTCACTTATACGATAAAGTATCTGGTACATTCATCGGAGCAATTACACTAAAGCCTGAAAACTGGGATATTCCAAAGTTTTCACTTCACTTCTGGCTACATAGTGCCTATACAAAACAAGGCTATATGACCGAAGCTGTTAAAGGTGCAATTCAGTTCGCCTTTGATAAACTAGGCGCTAGAAGAATTGAAATTCGTACTGATGCAACAAATATAAATGCATGTAGCTTAGCAGAACGTCTAGAATTCATTCTAGAAGGTACAATGGAAAATGATTTCCTAGCACCAGATGGTAGCTTACGTGATGCACGTGTATATGCAAAAATCAATTAAAAAACACTCGCCTTTGGCGAGTGTTTATTTTTGTAGTTGTAAATATTGTACTGCAAACATCGTCTTCGCATCATGAATACGAAGATCTTTCATAAGAGTAATCGCTTCTTCTAACGATACTTCCATTAATTCCACAAACTCATCTTCATCTAACTCAGCTTTATTTTCTTTTTTTGTCAAACCTGTCGCTTTATATACATATAAAATTTCATCTGCGAATCCTGGAGATGTATAGAAAGAAGTAATGAGCTCCATATTTTCACATACATATCCTGTTTCCTCTTCTAATTCACGAACTGCTGTTACCTCAGGTTTTTCACCAGGTTCTAACTTACCAGCCGGAATTTCTATAATCGCCTTTTCAAGCGCTTTACGATACTGCTCAACAAGCACAATTTTCCCCTCATCAGTAATAGCAATAATAGCAACTGCACCAGGGTGATTTACAATTTCACGTTTACTCATTGCTCCATTTGGTAATACTACATCATCAACACGAACTTTTATAACTCTACCATCAAAAATCGGCTCAGTTTTTACTGTTCTCTCTGCAAGATTACTCATACTACTTCATCTCCCTGTTCTATTTCCTATTCTTTCCTCATACATTTTACCACATTGAAAGGAGCGTGATAGAAATGAAAGTTTATATTTTACCAAATCGCGTCACTTTAGTCGGAAAAGCATGGCAAATTCGCCATAAGCTAAAGCAATATAGCAAAGAGTATACAACTGTACAAGAGTGGATTACAGCAAATAAAGTGAAACATTAATCATGCTTTTACGGGCAGTTAATGCACAGCGAAAAGTAAACGTTTGTCAACCTCTTTTCCCTCTCGTACAATAAAGGTAAGGAGGTTGACCTATGAAAAAACGTCAATTAGGAAACTCAGATTTGTTTGTTACAGAAATAGGCCTTGGCTGTATGTCTCTCGGTACATCTGAAACAGAAGCTATGCATATTATCGATGAAGCGATCGATTTAGGAATTAATTTTTTTGATACAGCAGATTTATATGATTACGGATTAAATGAAGAATTTGTTGGAAAAGCCTTGAAGGGAAGAAGAGACCAAATTGTACTTACAACGAAGGTTGGAAATCGTTGGACAGAAGAAAAAAATGGCTGGTCTTGGGATCCTTCTAAAGCTTACATAAAGACTGAAGTAAAGGAAAGTTTACGTAGACTTCAAACTGATTATATTGACCTTTACCAACTTCATGGCGGAACGATTGAAGATCCAATAGATGAAACAATTGAAGCTTTTGAAGAATTGAAAAAGGAAGGTATTATTCGCCATTACGGTATTTCTTCTATACGCCCAAATGTCGTTCGTGAGTATGCAAAACGCTCAAACATCGTTAGTGTACTAATGGAATATAGCCTTTTAAATCGTCGTCCAGAAGAATGGTTCCCCCTTCTGAATGAACACCAAATTAGCGTCATTGCCCGCGGGCCACTTGCAAAAGGAATTTTAACTGACAACAATGCAATAAAAATAGAAAGAGTAAAGGAAAAGGATTATCTCTCTTATTCTTACGATGAATTACATACAACTCTAGCGAGTGTAAAAGAAACGATTGGAGAACGCTCTTTAACAGGAACAGCTATTCAATATTGCTTACATAATAAGACTGTTGCAGCTGTTATACCTGGTGCAAGCTCGCTTCAACAATTACAGGAAAATATACGAGCTAGCCAACAGTTACCTTTAACGAAAGAAGAATATATACAACTTCAAAAGATTGTTAAATATGACACATATGCTTTGCATCGTTAAAAATATCGAATTACCGATAAACAGAAGACTGTCTCCAGTATTAGGAGACAGTCTTTTTTATAACGTATCATATTTATCAGGATTCGTTCCTACATGTAAATCACGATTCAACGTGTTAATTTGACGTATCTCTTCTTCAGTTAGTGCAAAATCAAAAATAGTAAAGTTTTCTTCAATACGAGATGGTGTAACAGATTTAGGAATTATAACAATTCCGCTTTGAATATCCCACCTTAATATAACTTGTGCAGGTGTTTTTTCATATTTGTTAGCAATAGCCTGAATGATTGGATGCTGGAATACTTCTCCGCCCCTCATTAACGGACTCCATGCTTCCATTTGAATTTGCTCATCTTGACAATAATTGCGCAACTCAAATTGCGTCAACATCGGATGAAGTTCCACTTGGTTTACCATCGGCTTCACTTTGCAATTTGGTAATAATAGTTCTAAATGATGTTTATGAAAATTAGAAACACCAATCGCGCGCACTTTACCTTCTTCATACAATTTCTCCAAAGCTCGGTACGTATCAACATACTTCCCTCTTACCGGCCAATGTATTAAATATAAATCTACATAGTCCATTTGTAATTTTTTCAAACTCTTTTCAAACGCCTCGAGTGTCTCCTCATATCCTTGATCGTCGTTCCATACTTTTGTTGTTATAAATATATCTTCTCTTGGAATTCCTGATTCACGTATCGCCTCTCCGACACCGCTTTCATTTTCATATACAGTTGCTGTATCAATCGAACGGTATCCAACTTCTAACGCTGTTTTTACTGCTTGCTTTACTTCGTCTCCTTCTTTCGCTTTATATACGCCTAGACCAATCATCGGCATTTTCACGCCATTATGAAGTGTAGTTGTTGGAATATGCACAGTCGTCTCCCTTTCATTGTTACATTTTTTATAAGCCACAACTTTATTTCAACAAGATTCATCCCAAAAGTCAAAACATACGTACAGTTTACATAACACTTTTATATAGCTAAAAAATAACGTGAACTCATTCATTTAAGTTATTTTCTCTCCATTCTTTCGCTTTTTCATCCACATTGCGCACAAACTCATTTTTCCCTTCCGTATATAACGTGCCATCATATGTATACTTTTCGGCTAATTCTCTCTTTAAGGTTGCATATGCCTCTGCTTCTTCACAATGAGCCATCATATAATCACGAAACGCTAAATGCCTTACAATCTCTGGATTTCCTTTTTCAAACACGTGTAAATGATACGAACGTTTTTCTTCAGTTCCATGAATAAAATATCGGCGTCTTGAAATACCATTTTCCCCTTTTACGATGTAACCAAGCTCTATAAATCGTTCATTCCACCCATCTACTCTTTCGATATTTTCTACTTCCATGATCATATCAATAATAGGTTTAGCTGCCAGTCCGGGCACTGACGTACTTCCAATATGATGAATTTTCACCGTTTCTGGCATCGCTGTTTTTAATCTTTCAGCCTCCATTTGAAATTTTTCACTCCAATGGTTTTCATGTGGAACAACGATAATTTTTCTCATTCTAACTCCCCTTTTCTTACAAGCTCGTCAAAAAATGATCAGTGAAATACCACTGATCATTTTTTATTATTTAAAGTCTTTCCAAGTAAGGTTACTTTCACTTAGCAGTTCTTCAAATGATTTATTCTTTTCACGTTCTTTTTGTTCTTGGCGCTTTCTTTCCAGTTCAGCTGCCTCTTTTTCCTCTTCCCTCACTTGCAACTCTTTCTTCTTACTCTTTAATTGTTGCATGAGTGAATCATTTAATTGATCGCCTAATGTAAGTGTTTCTTTCTTCGGTTGATTCACTTGTGATTGTCTTTGTATTTGTCTTTGTTTCTTTTTCTTCATGCTACTCACCTTTTACTTTTTTCTCCATTATAGTAGATACACGATGAAATCGACAATAAAAAAAGGTCTTCACTCTATTATTCACTTTTTGTAAATGTGTTAATTTTTCGAAAAGACTAAATTTTTATGTAGCTATAATCCTATGAATCTATTAAAATTATGTCGTATGATGTCAGATTATAAAAAAAGGAGAATTATATTATGTGGAAAAAAATTATTCCTGCCGTTGCTGTTTTAAGCACCATTACTTTTTCAAGCGTATTTGCCGCTCCCCCATCTCAGAATCCAACTGAACAAAACCGCTACATAGACGTACAAATGCTTGGTATTAATGATTTCCATGGACAACTAGATACTGTTAAAAAAATCAATAATAAAGAAGCTGGTGGCGCTGATTACTTAGCTACTTATTTAAAAGAACGTAAAAAACAAAACCCTAATACACTTCTCGTACATGCTGGTGATATCGTCGGAGCTAGTCCACCAGTTTCAGCATTATTACAAGATGAACCGACAATTGAATTTTTAAATGACTTAAAATTTGATGTTGGTACAATCGGAAACCATGAATTTGATGAAGGTATTGATGAAATGCAACGCCTCATTTACGGTGGATATCATGAAAAAACAGGGAATTTCAAAGGGGCTAACTTCCCCTATGTAGCTGCTAACTTCTACAACAAATCAACTGGCCGCTTATTTTTACCACCGTTTACTGTAAAAATGGTAGATGGTGTTCCTGTAGGATTCATTGGGGTTGTTACAACTGATACACCAAATGTCGTTATGCCTACGATGCTTAACAATGTACAAATTACTGATGAAGTAGAAGCAATTAATAAATCAACACAACAATTAAAACGTCTCGGCGTTAAATCTATCGTCGTTCTTGCTCATGTCGGTGGAACAACCGATGAGTCTGGGGTAACAAATGGCGATCTTACTCGAATTGCAAATGAAACAGACCCAGAAGTTGATGTTATTTTCGGTGGACATAGTCATACGTATGTAAATGGTACAGTAAATAATAAACTAATTGTCCAAGCAAATTCATACGGAACGGCTTTCTCAGACGTGGATGTAACAATTGATCGTAAAACAAAGGATATTGTAAAGAAAAAAGCTGAAGTTGTTACAACGTATCATGAAGGTGTAGAACCTGATAAACAAGTAAAGAAAAAACTAGATCAATATAAAGAAAAAATTGCACCACTTGTAAATGAAGTAGTCGGAAAATCTACAGCACCTATCGACCGTAAACAAAATGATGCTGGTGAGTCCACTCTTGGAAATTTAGTTGCCGATGCTCAGCGTCAAACGATGCAAACTCAAATCGCCCTCATGAATCCTGGTGGCATTCGTAATGACTTAGATGCTGGTGATATTACGTGGGGTGAGTTATACGGCATTCAACCTTTTGGAAATCAATTAATTAAAGTAGATTTAACAGGTCAAGACATTCGCGATATTTTAAATCAGCAATGGCAAAAAGGAACAACAAGAATGCTTCAAATTTCAGGTATTCAATATACGTGGGATGCAAATAAACCAAACGGTGAAAAAGTTACAAATATACGTTTAACAAACGGAGAAGAATTATCTCCATCTAAAATGTATAGCGTAGTTGCAAATGCCTTCTTAGCTTCTGGCGGTGACGGATTCGTATCATTTAAAAATGGTAAAAATGCAGAAACTGGTCCAAACGACTTTGAAGCGTTAGTCGATTACGTAAAACAATTAAAAGAACCAATTCAGCCAGTTATTGATGGAAGAATTCAAAAAGTAAATTAAGTGTTTCTCTAATAATAAATTTCATTTTTCACGCCATAAAGGATTTATACTGATCCTCTATTTTATACGTAATATACATCATAAAAAGGATACTCGTTCTTCCAATGAACATAGTATCCTTTTCTTTAGTTATCAAAATGTGATGTTTTGTCAACTTCATATTGCTGTAAAAATTGGTGCAACGCCTCTTCTACAAGTTTAGATTTTTGAATTCCTTTCGATTCTGATATAAGGTCCAATTGTGATAATATTTCTGTATTAATAGAAAAGGTTCGTCTCTTCTTCTCTGTACTTTTACTCATAATTGGTACAATTACTTCTTCTCTTTTTCTTAATAATTCATAAATGCTTTGTAATTGCTCATAAATTAACAATTGATAATCTGTTTTCTCATATTGAAGGGCGGTCGCTTCTTGGAGTTGTAAGTGACGTGGTTCTTCTCCATCTCCTACAAAAATACGTTTCTTCTGCTCTCCATCATATTCGTATCCAATCAATCTTAATTTCTTCGATAATGTATACGGGCTTATTTCAAGACGTTTTGCTATAATAGCGATGGGTTCACGTCTATTTAAACCATCTATAATTTCTCCAATCGTCACAATTTCCCTCCTCCCGTGTTGAAATGACACTAGTATGGTATGTTACAATGATTTTCTAACAGTATATGCAAAATGAATAGCCTGTGCGATTCATACGATTTCACAAAAGGAGGTTTTCAATATGCTTTTTCGTAGCTACACCCCTCAGTTCTATAATGAAAACAAACAACTCATTCCTAACAGTATCGCTACGATAGAAAGCGTTATGATTAATAATCGAAAACAAACTCTCCTTATGCGTGGACAAAACGTAGAGCAACCTATTTTATTATGCTGTCACGGCGGACCTGGGATGGCACAAATCGGATTTATTCGCCATTTTCAAAAAGAATTAGAGAAGCAATTTATTGTTATTAATTGGGATCAGCGCGGGGCTGGTAAATCCTTTTCAATAAAAGATTTCGGAGCAAATTTCACAATCGAACAATTCGTTTCCGATGCAAAAGAAGTGATTCAATATGTACTTAAAAGGTTCAACAAACAAAAACTATTTCTCGCTGGTCATTCTTGGGGAAGTATCATTGGGCTTAACATAGCACATCAATATCCAAAGTATATTGAGGCTTACATCGGTATTGGGCAAATTGTACATATGAAACAAAATGAAGAATTGCTATATCAACATTTAATTCGTTCTGCAAAAAAACATAATCATAAAAAAGCATTAGCTTCCCTTTTAAAATTAGGAAAGCCACCATTTTTAGATACGAGACGTCTCATTATTCAAAGAAAGTGGCTTGGCACATTCGGAGGCGCAATCCAAAATGGATCTTCCTTTTCTTTCATACGAAAAGGTTTCTTTTCTCCTGAGTACACGCTATTAGATTGGTTCAAGTTTCTCGCAGGAAATTTAAAATCTGGCGTTTTATGGGAAGAAATGCTGACAATCGATTTCTTTTCTTCTATCTCAAGTTTATCTATTCCAGTTTATTTTTGTTCTGGTCGCTATGATTATCAAACTCCTTATGCACTCGTTCAGGAATATTGCGATATTATTGAAGCGCCTATAAAAAAGATGATTTGGTTCCCAAACTCAGCACATTCTCCTGATCTAGAAGAACCAGAATTATTCGCCAATTCTTTGCAATCAATTAAACAAGAGCTAGCTTTTCAGCATTAGTCACAAAAGGCTCTTTTACATTTCATAGAAAACATTTTATAATAATATGTCGCAAGTATGTATAAACATAGCAAAATGTTTCATATGTACTTGTCTTAACAGAATAAAAATTTAGGGAGATTACATTTATTATGAACGCTGTACTCGTCGCAGTAGCAATTATGCTATTGCTTAGTTTGTTACGTGTCCAGGTCATTGTCGCCATCATTGTTGGAGCTTTAACAGGCGGACTTATCGGCGGACTCGGTATTTCAGAAACGATTAACACTTTTACAACTGGTCTTGGAAACAGTGCTCCAATCGCTTTAAGTTATGCAATGCTTGGTGGTTTCGCTATTTCCCTTTCCAAAACAGGACTTCCAGATGCTATGATTCAAACTGCATTAAAATGGATTGGCAATGAACAAGACACGAAAAAACAAGTTTATTCTAAGGTACTTATTTTATTCATTATTTTAATGATGGCTTGTTTCTCACAAAATGTGATTCCTGTTCACATTGCTTTCATCCCCATCTTAATTCCAGCACTTTTAAAAGTATTAACTGAGCTGAAAGTGGATCGCAGACTTGTCACATGTATTATTACATTTGGATTGATTACTCCTTATATGTGGATCCCTGCAGGGTTCGGAAAAATTTATCATGACGTATTGCAAACCAACGCTGCGCAAAGCGGTCTTACATTTGATGTCGCACTTATTCCAAAAGCAATGACTATTCCAGCAATCGGTATGATTATTGGATTATGTGTAGCGGTATTCATTACGTACCGAAAACCTCGTACGTATGAAACAGAACAAATTCATACTACCGAAAATGAAATCGTTCCCTATACAAAACGTAGCATTACTTTCGGGTTATTATCTATCATTGCTACATTAACTGTTCAATTAACAACAGAATCAATGATTTTCGGTGCTTTAGCAGGTATTATCGTCTTATCAGTTAGTGGCAGTCTACCACTTAAAGAAGCAGATGCGATATTAACAAGCGGAATGCGTATGATGTCCTTTATTGGCTTTGTTATGATTGCTGCCGCTGGATTCGGCGCTGTTCTTCGAAAAACAGGACATGTTGAATCTCTAGTGCAAACGAGTGCACATATAATCGGAAATAACAAACCACTCGCTGCATTTCTTATGCTCGTTATTGGACTTCTCGTTACGATGGGAATTGGTTCATCCTTTTCAACCATCCCTATCTTAACAACCATTTTTGTACCTCTTTGCATTCAGCTTGGATTTAGTCCAATGGCCACAATTGCAATTATCGGTACAGCCGGAGCACTAGGTGACGCAGGATCTCCAGCATCGGATAGTACCCTTGGACCAACATCCGGTTTAAATGCTGATGGTCAGCACCATCATATATGGGATACATGTGTACCCACTTTTCTACATTACAATATACCGTTACTTATATTTGGCTTTATTGCCGCAATTACATTATAAAAAGGTGCGTATAAAACGCACCTTTTACTTTTTTATTTTTCCTTTTAATTGTTGAAAAGCTACTTTTCCGTTATCTTTGACATAGTTTTCAATTGTCGGTAGTGATGAACCTATCCATTCACACTCTATACTCCCATTCGGTCCAACAATTTTTAATTTATCTGGTATATGTATATTTAGAAATCTCGCTGACCGAATTAACTCAATAGCAATCTGATCACTTGAGGCTACAATTCCATCTACATACGGATTGTTTTGCAATAATGTAATAAATTGTTTATTTGTATACCCTTGTACACATTCTTCTCGATAAGAGATTCCTTCATCCCAAACAGCGTCTAAAAACCCTGCTATATGATCTTCCATTTCTGCACTTTCTTCTCCCTCACCGAAATATGCAAGAAAGTGACACCCTTTCTCTTTTAATACAGAAACAGCTCTCTGTCCACTTTCATAATAATTTCCATGTGATTGTTGCTCATCGATCACAACAAACGGAAATGGAATTTTTCCTACACTTTTAAAAACTGCTCTTGTCAAAATAACACCTGCAATGTTATTTTGCTTCAGCATATGTATGTATCTATCTTTATTCTCTATATTACAAATAATGATTTGATAACCTTCTTTATATGCTATTTCCTCAATACAATGTAGCAAAGTGATGTTTGATTGGTTACATAAATTATCTACAAGTAATGCAATTATCGTTGAATCCTCTTTAAATAGTGGCTTCGCTGCACTGTTTGGCCTATAACGTAATTCTTCAATTGCTTCCTTTACTTGTTTTACTGTGTCCTCATGAACGTATCCTTTTTCATTAATAACTCGTGAAACGGTTGCGACTGAAACACCTGCCAATTTTGCAACATCACGTATAGTTGCCACATCGTCACCCCTTAATATGGTAATAGATTACAATTTCACGGTAACCTAAATTACACTATCCGTCAAGATTAATAACTCACATTTCTGAAAATTGTTACATCATTTCACCAAACGATATTCCAACTGAATTTCATGTAAAATTGGGATATTATCATATCCAATACGTGGAATTTCTTTCTTTATTTTTCGTGCCTCCTCTACCGCATTCACATATAAATTAGTCATTACAAAATTACGTTTTTGGTAAAATCGTAACGCATTCATATTATCATTTGTTGTAATAAGCCAAACCTGTCTGCACCGTTCTTCTTCTGCAACTTGTAATACACAATCCACAAGTTTCGTCCCTATTCCTTTTCTTTCTTCAAAGCTATCTAGCGATACAATTTCGCACATATTTCCGGTCACTTCATACGTTATAATTCCGATTATTCTGTCATCTGAGAGCGCAACAAATCCTGGCAACTCTTCTAACTGATGTCCCTTACCACGTGAAACCATCAATGAACTTCCCCAATTCCCACACATGAACATTCGGATTGTTTCTTTCATCGCTGGCGTAATTTTTTGTATATGCAGCATTTCCTATTTCTCCCCTTTTATATCATTGTGATACAATATAAGTGTATCACATGTAACGGTATTTGGAGGATGAGGTAAAGTATGAAACGTTTTTTTGCAGCATTGTTTACTATACTAGGTGCAATAACTGCCCTTGGGATTTTCTTTACAAATAAAGTGATGTACTTAAAGAAAAAAACAGAGGAAGAAGTACTCGAAAGAGAAACGAAAAAACATTTTCGTATAGAGGATTTTGATGCTCTTCATAAAGAAGAAATTCATATCCCTTCACAATTCGGATACGACCTTCACGGATATTACATTCCTGCTGGTCATTCCACCAATAAGTTTATGGTTTTTTGCCACGGTGTAACTGTAAATAAAATAAACTCTGTAAAATATGCAAACTTATTCTTAAAAAGGGGATATAACGTCCTCATTTACGATCATCGTCGTCATGGTAAAACTGGCGGAAAAACAACAAGCTATGGATACTATGAAAAACATGATTTAAAATCCGTAGTTGACTGGCTAAAAAACCGTTTTGGCACCAATATTACACTTGGTATTCATGGTGAATCTATGGGAGCTGCAACACTTCTTCAATACGCAGGACTTGTAGAAGATGGTGCTGATTTCTATATTGCAGATTGTCCTTTCTCTGATTTTCACGGACAATTACAGCACCGTTTAAAGGTTGAATTCCATTTACCAAAATGGCCTTTATTACCTTTAGCAAACGCATTTTTGAAAGTTCGTGACGGTTATACAATTCGTGAAGTTTCACCAATCGACTGTATAAAAAACATTAACAATCCCGTTCTCTTTATTCATAGTAAAGATGACGACTATATTTTAGCTGATATGACAAAAGCGTTATATGAAGCGAAAGAAAATAATAAGCAGCTTTATATTGCAGAACACGGTGCACACGCTTGCTCTTATAACGAAAATAAAGAAGAGTACGAAGCAGCCGTCGATCAATTTTTAAACACATATGTGAAAGAAACAAAAAACAGGCTTGCATAAGCCTGTTTTTTATTGCGCTAAAACGTCTGTAACTTGTTCCATATTTTCAGAAATCCATTGCATTGCATCATCTAACGTTGGGAATTCTGTCGTTTGAAATGTTACTTCATCTTGAAGTAACCAAACATCCTTTGCCTCTTGCCCTACACCTGCAATGGACCAATGTAACAAACTATATGGATGATTATCATTCAAAAATGATGCCCACGTGCGCTCATTTGCAATGTTTCGTAATGTATGTAATTGTTTATCCATCTCTCGTCACCTTACTCTAGTCAGTTATGAAAACTATTATAACACTCTCTTCTTTCTCAAACAAAGTGCTCTTTTTTCTCCGCTATTTGCGGGCAGTAAAACTCCCACCTCAAAATTCGGCTGAAACAAAGAAGTTAGGTAGGAGATTAACTGCCCCTAAAAGCCCGATTGGTTCAACTAATAATTAGTGGGGGATGCCTCCCCCACTAATTAAAGTTTCACTTTATATTGCCAAGCACTTCCCTTGATTATATGATGAAATTAAGCGTTTGGGAAGGAGGGATAACGTTGGCAAAAGTACAAATTAAAGTAAATGATAATGGCTCTTTTCGCGTTACAGGGGACGTGGAATTAGTCGACTCACAAGGGAATGCATTCCCAGCAAAACCGGCATTTTCTTTATGCCGTTGTGGTTTATCAAAAAATATGCCTTATTGCGACGCTTCGCATAAAGGTAAATTCGAGTCCGTTGTTAGAGCACCAGAGGCAGAATAATTTTACATGTGACATGCACATTTTTTTGTGCATGTTTTTTCTTTTTAGCAACTCCGTTATATCCCTTCTCTTTACAACATTTCTAATACTTTTATTTCCATTCCAGCCTGCATATATTTTCACACAATTCTTCACATTCGAATATTTTTTACTAGCCTTTTATTTTTTTTGTGCTATAATTTGAGCAAACAGCATCCTTCGGGGTCGGGTGAAATTCCCAACCGGCGGTGATGAAGTGAAAACTTCTAAGTCCGTGACCCGTTTTCAACTCGAAAACGGTGGATCTAGTGAAACTCTAGGGCCGACAGTATAGTCTGGATGGGAGAAGGATATGTTTCTAGTTTTTTATATAGTGAATACACTTTTATTTCAGTATGCATATTTTTAAAGATTCATTTTGATTCTTTATATATGTTTAATTTTCTATACTTATTTTTTATACTGAAATAAAAAGAGACAACTAGCGTTTAAAAATTCGATATTTTGCTAGGTTTTTTCCTTATGCAGAAATATCAATTATCGTTAGGTTTCTTTCCTATGCTTTCGTATTCAAACTATATTTCTAGAAATCACGTCTCCCAAACCCCAAGGATATTAAATCCTTGGGGTTTTTTGATTTTTTTTGGAGAGGTGAAGAAAATGACAGATCAAGAATATATGAGGATTGCCCTGCAGTTAGCAGAAGGAACATCAGGACAAACAAGTCCAAATCCTATGGTTGGTGCTGTTGTTGTAAAAGATGGAAACATCGTTGGTATGGGCGCTCATTTACGAGCTGGTGAAGAACACGCAGAAGTTCATGCCCTTCAAATGGCTGGTCAGAACGCCAAAGACGCTACCGTTTATGTAACACTGGAACCGTGTAGCCACTTTGGAAAAACACCACCTTGCTGTGAATTGCTCATCGAAAAAGGAGTTAAGCGTGTTGTAATTGCTACTCTCGATTGTAATCCGCTCGTTTCTGGTAACGGAAAAAGAAGATTAGAGGAAGCTAGAATTGAAGTAACTACTGGTGTTCTTGAAGCAGAAGCAGTTTTATTAAATCGCTACTTTTTTCACTACATGAAAACGAAACGCCCTTTTGTAACAATCAAAACAGCGATGAGCTTAGATGGAAAAACAGCAACTGTAACTGGTGAAAGTAAGTGGATTACAGGTGAAGAAGCACGTGCTGATGTTCACCAATATCGCCATACACATGATGCAATTCTTGTTGGAGTGAATACAGTTATAGCTGATAATCCTCATTTAACAACAAGAATTCCAAATGGTGGGAAACATCCTATTCGCGTTGTTTTAGATACCCATTTACGAACGCCACCATCTTCTCATGTTATAACAGATGGTTTAGCACCGACATGGATTATTGTCGGTAAGGATGTAAAGAAAGAGAAAATATCTTCTTATGAATCTAAAAATATAGCTATATTCCAAATGGAAACGAAGCATATAGAAATCGAGGACCTTCTTTCCTTTCTTGGAGAGAAACGAATTCTTTCTCTATTCGTTGAAGGTGGCCAATCGATTCATGCAAGTTTCTTAAAAACAAACAATTTTAATGAAATTGTAACCTATATAAGCCCGAAATTAATTGGTGGGAAAGATGCTCCTACTTTATTTGGAGGAAATGGTTTTTCAAAATTACAAGATGCGCTTTCCTTGAAAATTCAAGAGATGAAACAAATTGGTGATGATATAAAAATCGTTGCGAATGCCCGAAACGAGGTGACGAAATGTTTACAGGAATTGTAGAAGAATTAGGAACGATAGCAAACATGCAACAAAGCGGAGAAGCGATGAAATTAACGATTCATGCAAAGAAAATTTTATCAGATGTTCACTTAGGTGATAGTATCGCGGTTAACGGTATTTGCTTAACTGTAACGAGCTTTACAACTACTTCATTTACAGTTGATGCAATGCCTGAAACGATGCAGTCGACATCACTTCGCATGCTTAAACCGCACTCTAAAGTAAATTTAGAGCGAGCAATGGCTGCAAACGGACGATTCGGTGGACATTTCGTTTCAGGACATATTGATGGCACCGGAACGATTTTAAATAAAAAACAACATTACAATGCCGTCTATTACAAAATAGCAATTTCTGATGAACTGCTGCGCTATTGTTTGCAGAAAGGGTCCATTGCTGTTGATGGAACGAGTTTAACGATATTTGCTATAGACGAATCTTCCATAACGATTTCACTCATCCCGCACACAGTAAGCGAATCTGTCATTGGGGAAAAAAATGCCGGAGATATCGTAAACATTGAGTGTGACATGATTGGTAAATATATCGAACGCTTTATTACTAAACCTACAAAACGAGTAGGTTCAATGACTGAAAGCTTTTTACAAGAAAACGGATTTCTATAAGGGGGAAGCACAATGTTTCATCGTATTGAAGAAGCTCTAGAAGATTTAAAACAAGGTAAAGTCGTTATCGTATGTGATGATGAAAACCGAGAAAATGAAGGCGATTTTATTGCTTTAGCAGAGTACATTACACCAGAAACAATTAATTTTATGATTACACATGGCCGTGGTCTCGTTTGTGTACCGATTACAGCAGGGTACGCAGAACGTCTACAATTAGAACCAATGGTATCTCATAATACAGATTCACATCATACTGCGTTTACAGTGAGCATTGACCATGTTTCTACAACAACAGGGATTAGCGCTCACGAACGTGCAACTACGATACAAGAATTGTTAAACCCCGCATCAAAAGGCGCTGATTTCAATCGACCTGGACATATCTTTCCATTAATTGCGAAAGAAGGCGGTGTCCTGCGTCGTGCAGGTCATACAGAAGCTGCTGTTGATTTAGCAAAGCTATGCGGTGCCGAACCAGCTGGAGTTATTTGCGAAATTATAAATGAGGACGGCACGATGGCACGTGTACCTGATTTAATAGAATGTGCAAAACAATTTGATATAAAAATGATTACAATAGAAGATTTAATTGCTTATCGCCGCCATCATGAAACACTTGTGACGAGAGAAGTGGAAATTACATTACCTACAGATTTCGGTACTTTCCACGCAATTGGCTATTCTAACTCATTAGATACGAAAGAACATATCGCACTTGTAAAAGGTGATATTTCAACAGGTGAACCGGTACTTGTACGTGTTCATTCTGAATGCTTAACAGGAGATGTATTCGGTTCACATCGCTGCGATTGCGGACCACAACTCCATGCAGCACTTGCTCAAATTGAGCGTGAAGGAAAAGGTGTTCTTCTTTATATGAGACAAGAAGGAAGAGGCATTGGGCTTCTTAATAAGCTTCGCGCTTATAAATTACAAGAAGAAGGATTCGATACTGTAGAAGCAAATGAAAAACTCGGCTTCCCTGCTGATCTTCGTGATTACGGTATCGGTGCTCAAATATTAAAAGATTTAGGTTTACAAAGCTTACGATTATTAACGAATAACCCAAGAAAAATTGCTGGCTTACAAGGTTACGATTTAGAAGTAGTCGAGCGTGTACCGTTGCAAATGCCGGCAAAAGAAGAGAATAAATCGTATTTACAAACGAAAGTAAATAAATTAGGACACTTACTAAACTTATAATTAAAGGAGAGATTTATTATGGTATTCGAAGGTCATTTAGTTGGTACAGGATTAAAAGTTGGAGTTGTTGTTGGACGTTTTAACGAATTTATTACAAGTAAGTTACTTGGCGGCGCTTTAGACGGATTAAAGCGTCACGGTGTAGAAGAAAGTGATATTGATGTTGCTTGGGTTCCTGGTGCATTTGAAATTCCTTTAATCGCTAAAAAGATGGCTAGTAGCGGAAAGTATGATGCTGTTATTACATTAGGTACTGTAATCCGAGGTGCTACAACTCACTACGATTACGTTTGTAATGAGGTAGCAAAAGGTGTTGCGTCTTTATCACTACAAATGGACATCCCAGTTATTTTCGGCGTATTAACGACAGAAACAATTGAACAAGCGATTGAACGCGCAGGTACGAAAGCTGGTAATAAAGGATATGAATCAGCTGTTGCTGCAATTGAAATGGCTCACTTATCAAAACAATGGGCATAAAAAAAGAGGCTGCGGCCTCTTTTTATTTTTTCACCTTTTTTTGTACATCTTTTATTAATTCATTCATCGTTTTTCCTTCTGTTTTTATATGAAGAGCTTGTGCTGTTCTCCATACATTCTCTCTTTTTTTCGCTTCTTCTATAATAGTAATTTCTTTTCTAACTTCCTTTAAATCTTTTCCTTCCGTTTTCAATCCAAAATGTTCAGCTTTCGTTCGAAAGTGTTGTTCGATTCTTTGTTGCATCTCTTTTTGTTCAGGATTTTCGGTAGCCTTAACTGGATCAGAACTTATTGCTTTTATTAAAATTAAACAAGTCATAATCGCTAATATGTATTTGTACATGTAAAATCCTCCAACCCAATATAAATTACATATTTACTATGTACAACTAGGGCTTGGAAAATTCGTCCACAAAAATTCTTTTTTTCGTTCAAAAACCAATAGTATCAAGCGTTCACAACTATTTATTACATTTTATTTACAAAAAAGCAAACTCTTTTACAAGTTTGCTTTTTCATCTATCTTATAATGCACATTCTTCAATCTCAAATCCTAAATCTGCAATCATACCCCAGTCCGCAGTCGGCTCTTGTCCAGCTGTCGTTAAGTAGTCCCCGACAAAAATAGAATTTGCTGCAAATAAACCGATTGGCTGTACAGAACGTAAATTGATTTCACGTCCTCCTGAAATACGAATTTCTTTTGTTGGGTTTACAAAACGCATCATTGCAAGTACTTTTAAACATTCTACTGGCGTTAACTCTTTTTGCCCTTCAAGAGGTGTCCCCTTTACAGCAACAAGGAAATTACAAGGGATAGAATCCGCATCTATACGTTGTAATTCAAATGCAATTTCAGCACGCTCTTCAATTGTTTCTCCCATGCCAAAAATCGCTCCAGAGCATGGTGAAATACCAGCTTGTTTTGCTTTTTGAACTGTATCAACACGATCATCATACTTATGAGTTGAACAAATACTATCGTAATTATTTGCATGTGTATTTAAGTTGTGATTATAACGGTGCACGCCTGCTTCCGCTAAACGTCCTGCTTGATCTTCATTTAAGAAACCTAAACAACAACAAATCTTCAAGTCTGTCGTTTCACGAATTTCCTTAACTGCTCCAATTACGTGATTTACCTCTTTATCCGTCGGACGACGACCAGACGCTACAATACAATATGTACCTGCTTTACGGCGTATTGCTTCATGTGCCCCTTCTACAATCTTCTCCTGCGTTAACCATGCATATTTATCAATCGGTGCTTCTGAAATAATAGACTGTGAGCAATATCCACAATCTTCAGGACATAATCCAGATTTCGTATTAATAATCATATTCAATTTTACTTTCTTACCAAAGTGATGATGGCGAATAATGTAAGCTGCATTCATAATTTCTAAAACTTCTGTATCATCAGCTTCTAATATCGCTATTGCATCTTCTTTCGTAATCATTTTCTCTTCCACTACGTCGTATGCAAGTTTTTTCCAATCCCTTTTTGTTTGTACTTGTTTCATTTCATCTCTTCCCCTCTTTTGTTATATGTATAAATAAAGCATGATACGTTGCCATTATCCCTTCATTTCCCGTGAAGTCTCTTTCGTATATGCGTAGCATCGCACGAAAGAGTGAGGGACTTTGACAATATGATCCTTCATTGCTATTAGTTGCTCCTACTTTTCGAATAGAATGCAGAAACTCCTTAACTTCTGTAAAACTCTCTATGTAACATGTTTCAGAAACATGCACATCCCCTGTTTCTATCTTACATATATGAAGCAACTGATCTTTTGAATAAAAACGTTGACCAATCGATATTTCATTTTTTATATTTCTTTCTTCTTTCGCACGTTGGAACGAAGCATGCAATTCTTGAAATGTTTCATGTCCAAACGTTGAAAAGAGTAATATCCCATCTATAGACAAATGTTGAAATAAATTTCTTAACACTTGTTGTAAATTATTTAACCATTGAAATGTAGCATTTGAAATAATGACATCATATGATTCTTCTAATCGTAATTGCTCAATATCTTCACAGTGAAACGTTACATTTTTTACATTTTGTCTAGTTTGCGCAATCGCAATCATACTTTCAGCAAAATCAACTGCTGTAATATGTGCTTTCGGAAATAACTTTGATAATTGTTCTGTTACATACCCCGTCCCGCATCCCAGTTCTAAAATACGTATTGATGCCGTTTCACTATATCGTTCCTTTAAGATTGAAAGTAATGAATGTGCCATCTTTTTTTGTACATTTGCATATCGATCGTAAGATACGGCTGCCCCATTAAACCGTTTTTGTAGTAACGTTTTGTTGATCATGTCGTATCCCCTCTACAAATTGAATTATCTCATTTGCGCAATATTCAAAATTCGTTACACATAATGCATGCCCTGCTTTACTTACTACTTTCAGCTCGCTGCTGCTATTCTCCGTCATACTACGTGCCGCAGACAATGGGCATATTACATCCTGTTCTCCGTGGATAAGTAGTATAGGTACTTTAATTTCTTTTAGTTCTTCTCTCATATCTGTTTCTATTAAATAATCCAAACCTAGTTGTAAAGACTGAATAGAATCACCTTTAAAATGGTCTACAATGTCTTCAAAATTTTTGTTCTCTTTTAGCTCATCTTTCGTAAACATATTTTCATAAAACCGCTTGAGCGTATCTTCTTTCCTTCTCACCAAATTCCTTTTCAGCCGTTCTACATGCAAAGCATTCCATCCATTACTATAGTCACTCGTATTTGTAAATTTAGCGGTCCCACCAATTAATACGATGCCTTTTGCCTGAATCTTTTTATAAGCTTCAACTGCTGCTAACGCTCCTAGTGACCATCCAACTAAAATTACGTTGTCGTTATGCGCTACATCTATAATTCGTTCCGCAAATTCACTTCGTTCTTTCACATTATACCAATCTATGCATTCAACAGGATATCCTTTAAAATACGGAAGTACTAAATCCCAAATATTCTCTTCCATTCCCCATCCGGGGATAAAAATAATCTTTAGCTCGTTCATACGAAAATCTCCTCTTCTTTCGCAATGTGAATAATTCGATCAATAGCCCATTTTAAATCAGCTATTGTATGTTGCGATGTAACTGCAAAGCGAATTCGAGAACTATGAACCGGCACAGTTGGCGGACGAATTGCAATGGCCGCAATCCCTGCCTCTTGCAACCTTTTACTAAATCGTAAAGCATGTTCATTTGAACCGACTACAATCGGTACAATATGAGTTGAACTATTCCCAATATCAAAACCAGCATCCCTTAATTTAGTTCTGAAGTATTCTCCGTTTGCTATAAGGTTCTCTCTTCTTTCGTTATCTTCTTTTACAATTTCAATTGCTTTTTGCACTGCTCCTAACGTACTTGGTGGTAAAGCTGTAGTAAAAATAAAGCTTCTCATCATATTTTGTAAATACTCTATATAAATTTCATCACCTGTCAAATACGCACCATAACACCCTAAAGCCTTGCTAAACGTCCCCATATGTATATCAATTTTTTGAGCAAGATTTTTTTCTATATGAGATAACCCAGCTCCGCCGATTCCATATATTCCACTCGCATGTGCTTCATCGACTATAATGATTGCCCCGTATTTCTCTTTCAGCTGTACTAAATCTCTTAAATACACAGTATCACCATCCATACTAAAAACGGTATCTGTTACGATTAATTTCCTTTTTTCAGGCGAAGCCATTTTCAACAGCTTCTCTAAATGATCCAAATCATTATGACGATACCTTTTATGCTCTGCCCCGCTTAATAGGATTCCATCAACAATACTTGCATGATTTAACTTATCACTAAAAACAATATCGTGCCGAGAGGCCAAAGAAGATATGGCACCTATATTTGCCGTATACCCACTATTTACAATTAAAGCTCTTTCAGTACCTTTCCAGTCACATATGCTTCTCTCAACCTCTTCATATAATGGATGATTTCCTACAACGAGACGAGAGGCAGTCGCTCCAGTTCCATATCTTTTTGTACAGGCAATAGCAGCTTCTTTTAACCTTTCATCTCCAGCTAACCCTAAATAATTATTTGACGCTAAATTTAACATCTTTTTTTTATCTCGAATAAGCCAAGTCTCTTCTGCCTTCTCTGTTACATGCAAATCACGATACTGCCCTTGCTCATGTAATTGCTGTAATTTAGATTGAAGGTGCGCCCGCCACGTTTGATTCATTTTGGATAAACTCCTCTAATTTTGAAATCATAATATGTTCTTTTGCAGATTCTAATACTTCTTCTTTCGTAAACTCACCTTCAAAGAATGGTAATAATCCTAAAACTGGTACCCCGCTCAGCTCTTCAATCATCTCTTTATTTTCTTGCACTCTTTCCATTTCACATTCTTTGCAACCTGATAAAATGACACCCGCTACGGTTAAGCCATGCGCCTTTGCATAAGCAATCGTTAACACTGTATGATTTACTGTTCCTAATGTAGGACGAGCTACTACAATAAGAGGCAACTGTAATTCTTTTGCAAAATCAATTACTAAAGCATCTTCTGTATATGGGACAGCAAGCCCACCTGCCCCTTCTACAAATAAGCTATTAAACTCTTTTAATAGTTCATTATAGTAATCAGTAATTTCTTTTAACTTTACTACTCTTCCAGCTCTTTTCATGGCAAGTCTCGGAGCAAGTGGTTCTTCAATAGAATAAGGGCAAATTTCATTTTCTTGTGTCGGCACACCTGATAATGCTTTTAACCTTGCCGCATCTCCCTCAGGGTTTGATGCAACATGCCCACTTTGCAACGGTTTATACACCCCTACGTTATATCCTAATTGTCTAAATACACCTGCTATAGCACCTGCAACTACTGTTTTTCCAACTTCAGTATCAGTTGCTGTTATGAAAAAACCACTCATTATTCTCCCTCCGTAACATCCGAGATTGCCTTATATAAAATGCGTAACATATCATCAATCTCTTCAAAAGTAGAAGCAAGAGGTGGCATAAAAACAATCGTATTACCGAGCGGTCGCAAGATCATACCCAGCTCTCTTGCGCGTTTACATACTTGAACACCGACTCTTTCTGTCCAGTCAAACGCTTCTTTCGTTTCCTTATTCTTCACAAGCTCAATACCAACCATTAATCCGCACTGACGAATATCACCTACATGTTTATACGCAAAGAGCTTTTCTAATTGCGCTGCCACATAATCCGTTTTATGTGCCACTTCTTCTATTAAATTTGTTTTTTCATATAGCTCTAAATTCGCGATTGCTACGGCACACCCTAACGGATTGCCTGTGTAGCTATGTCCATGGAAAAATGTTTTTTGTTCTTCATATTCTCCTAAGAAGGCATTATATATTTCATCCGTCGTTACCGTAACTGCAATTGGTAAATATCCACCTGTTAAACCTTTCCCAGCAGTTAAAATGTCTGGCGTCACATTTTCATGTTCACACGCAAACATTTTCCCTGTACGCCCAAATCCAGTCGCTACCTCATCTGTAATAAATAATACATTGTACTTAGTACATAAATCGCGCAGTCCTTTTAAATATCCTTTTGGCATTGTAATCATCCCGCCAGCACCTTGCATTAATGGCTCCACAATGATGGCAGCTACTTCTTCATGCTTTTCTTTCAACAATTCTTCCATTTCTTCTAAATGGCTTTTTACAATTTCCTCCCTATTATTTCCGTAAGGAGAACGATATGTATATGGATACGGCATTTTAATCGCATCAAATAAGAGCGAACTATACACTTGGTGAAACAAGTCTATTGCTCCTACCGAAACAGCTCCAATTGTATCACCGTGATATGCTTCTTTTAATGTAACGAATCTTTGTTTCTTTCGTTTCCCTTTATGTTGCCAATATTGGAAAGCCATCTTAATTGCAATTTCAACAGCGGTAGAACCTGAATCAGAATAGAATACCTTCTTCAATCCATCTGGTACAACCTCAATAATTTTTTCTGCTAATAAAATAGATGGAACGTTAGCAAGTCCTAACATAGTAGAATGAGCAATTTTATTTAATTGCTCACGAATTGCTTCATCTAATTCCGGTACTTGATGTCCGTGAACATTTAACCATATAGATGAAACACCATCCCAATATTCATTACCATTTACATCGTATAGCTTTCTTCCCTCTCCACGTTCAATAATGACAGGATCTTCTTCTAAATAATCTTTCATTTGTGTAAATGGGTGCCATACGTAAGCTTTATTTTTCTCTGCTAATTCTTCATATGTATAAGATGATTTTTCAATCGTTTTACTATTTATTGTCACAATTGTCACCCCTAATGTTAACTAGTTTATAAATATAGTTAACATTAAATCTGAATGACTGTCAATTATTTTAAAATCAAATAGTTCTTAAAAAAGAACAACTTATCATATGATAAGTTGTTCTACTTTCCATGCTGTATCTTTCCAATTTCTAAAATAATTTCTTCATCTTTTTTCCCCTCTGTATCAATTCCAAGTTGCTTAGCGTGCTCAATTAATAAATCATGACGCTTCTCAAACCTAGCGGTATTTACTTCTTTCGTAACCTCTTCTTTTGTTTTTCCCTCTGTAGAAACTCCTAGTTTCTCTGCTGCTTTTTCCATTGATTTCTTCTCTTCTATTTCTTTTACTTTCTTCACTTCTGACTGTTGTATTTGCTTTTGTTTCAACTGCTCTGATTCAGCCGCAAAAGCTGTGTAAATTCCAGCACTTCCTCCAATAACTAATAAAGTGGTAAAAAGAATTATTTTTTTCTTCACTCTTTCCTCCCCCTTTCAAATTCATTATAACGTACATTTTTACAGCGTTAAAAACAATTATCCTTTATTTCCCTAAAAAAACATTTAATATTTTTATTGACATGTAAGATGAAAATATGATAAAAATTTAACTAACATCATATGAATCGGCGTTGATAGGATTTAGTAGTATTTCGATTTCTGATTTCAGAGAGCTGGTGGTCGGTGCGAACCAGTACAGAGCGAATTATGAATTACCCCCTGGAGCTTCTTTTACGAAACGTGAGGAGTAGTGAAAGACGGTTATAGACCGTTATGTCTAAAGAGTGGTGAAACGACACTGTTTCACAATTTAGGGTGGTACCGCGAATTTTTCGTCCCTGCATATATTGCAGGGGCGTTTTTTATTTTATAAGCGCATATCATATGACCCTTTATTTTGTGATACATTCATTTCACAAGCTAGGGTGGTACCGCGATTTCTTCGTCCCTGCATAATTATATGCAGGGACGTTTTTTTATCCAATCATTTCCGTATCATATAGAAGAACAAACAATTACCGGTAATTTGTCACAAAATTCTAAACTTTAGAAGGAAATATACAATATTGGCGAATTTTATATAAAAAAGAGCTATTTCATATTACTTAGGAGGGGAAAACAATGGTTTCAAAAATTGAGTCTGTTCTTTTAACAATTTTTATCTTTTTCTGCATTGGCTTTAGTGTTATCAAATTAGAAGTTTCACCACACATCCCGATTTTATTTGGCATCGTTCTTTTATTAGCGTTTGGATTTATGAAAAAAATTGATTGGTCTACTATGGAAAAAGGAATGATAAGTAGTATTTCAGCTGGTATTCCATCTATATTTATTTTCTTACTTGTAGGCGTATTAATTAGCATTTGGATCGCAGCTGGAACTATTCCAACTTTAATGGTATACGGCTTCCAACTTGTATCTCCAAAAATTTTCGTTCCAACTGTTTTTGTTGTTTGTGCAATTGTTGGAACGAGTATCGGTAGTGCATTTACAACTGCTGCAACTGTAGGACTTGCCTTTATGGGAATGGGTACTGCCCTTGGATACGATCCAGCTCTTATTGCTGGGGCAATTATTTCTGGGGCATTCTTCGGAGATAAAATGTCTCCTTTATCTGATACAACAAACTTAGCGCCTGCTGTAACGGGTGTAGATTTATTTGAACATATTCGTAACATGCTTTGGACAACAGTGCCAGCTTTCATTATTGCTTTTATCGCATTTTTCATTTTAGGAAGCGGATCTGGTGGAAACGTTGATTTCTCAGCATTTATTAACACATTAGAAAAAAATGCAACGATTTCTATTGTTACACTGATTCCTATTTTATTACTGTTCCTATTCGCATTTAAAAAGGTACCCGCAGTTCCAACATTACTTGCAGGAATTGTGGTAGGGATTATTATTCTCTTTATTTTTAAACCTAGCACTTCTTTAGCTGATTTAATAAAAATTATGCAAGACGGTTACGTTTCTAAAACTGGTATCAAAGATATTGATAGCTTATTATCTCGCGGTGGCCTGCAAAGTATGATGATGTCAATTGCTCTTATTTTCCTAGCTCTTTGTATGGGAGGATTATTACAAGGAATGGGTATTATAGCGCAGCTGATGAATATTATCTCTAGCTTCGTAAAAACTAGTACGCGCTTAATTATTTCTACTGCTTCAACTGCAATTGGTGTAAACTTCTTACTCGGTGAGCAGTACTTATCCATCGTTTTAACAGGACAAGCATTTGCTAATAAATACGATGAAGTCGGTTTAGAACGTCGTAATTTATCACGAGTATTAGAAGATGCTGGTACAGTAATTAATCCACTCGTACCATGGGGTGTAAGTGGCGTATTCTTAACAAACGTTCTTAGCGTTCCAACATTCGATTACCTGCCATACGCAATCTTCTGTTTAGCATGTCCAGTCGTAACCATTATCGTCGGCTTTACTGGATTCGGCCTTTCATGGAAAAAAGAAAAAGCAGTACCAGTTTCATAATATAATAAAAAGGATTACCAAATGGGTAATCCTTTTTATATTTCTCGACTATCTATTCGCTTTCTTTCTTCTAAATAACATAAGTAATCCCGCTCCAACAAACGCAAGACCCGCTCCAATTGTAGAAGCAATACTTGCACCTGTTTTCGGTAAATCACGTTCATCTTTTTCAGCTTCTTTATTTTCACTTACAGTTGTTGTTGTTTCTTTTGTATTTTGATCATCTGTTGTAGTTTGTCCAGATCCAGTATTGTTTCCATCTTGTTTTGGTTCATTACCATTATTACCTTCTTCTGTTGGTGGTGTTGGGTTTTCTCCATTACCTGTTGGCGGTGTTGTTGGATTTTCTCCCCCACCTGTTGGCGGTGTCGTTGGATTTCCTTCACCAGTTTCTTTATCATCATTTTTCTTCGTTATATCAATTGCATATTTAGCAAATTCATTTTCAGATGGTCCAACATATGATATGTTCCCATCTTTCTTTATATACTTTTGTGCATTTGGTGAAGAATCAAATGTTGTATGTAATTTATCTGCAACAATCGGTTTAAACGTCCAATTTTGATCAGCTGCTGGATCAATATTTTTTATTTTTTGCATATACTTCACAATGATTTGACGTGTTTCATCTTGTGATTGGTATACAACCTCCCCTTTACTTACACCTGGGAACGTTTGACTACTTCCACGATAGTTATTTGTAGCGACGATGAACTCTTGATCATCAGCTACTGGCTTACCTTCATATGTCATATTTACAATACGATTCGTATTTGCATTTACAACTTTTCCATCTTTATCGTATTTCGCCGGTTGTGTTACATCAATTTCGTATTTTAAGCCATCTAAAATATCGAAGTTATATGTAGGATAGCCTATATTTACTAATGGCTGTTCTTCTGTTTTCTTTGGATCAATTGTATTAAACTGACCTGCAGACATTTCAAGCCATTCTTTCACTTGTGCCCCATTTACTTTTACAGCATATAACGTATTTGGATACACGTATAAATCTGCAACGTTTTTAATTGCTAACGTTCCAGCTGGAATATCCGTATAATATGTAGCACCGTTTCGGCCACCTGCTTTAAATGGTGCGCCTGCAGATAAAACCGGAATATCTTTAATCTTTTCGTACTCTGGTTTTTTAAGTTCTTGTTCTACGTACCATTTTTGCGCATTTGTCACAATTTGTACGGAAGGATCATCTTGTACTAATGAAAAATAACTATTAATTGGTGCTTTCGTTTCACCTACATGTGTATTTACATATTCGATTGTCTTTTCATGTTCATCTTTAATTTCATTAACTAATTTTTGATCAGATTCTACTAATGGATTACCTTTACTATCAGCAATCGGACGAAGTTGCGGCTTAGACTGACCTTTTTGCACTTCCCATTTTCCGTTTACCTTTTTCAATTGCATATCAATAATACCTAAGTTACTACCAAAAACACCCGGCATTACAACTGGAACACCATTAAATATATCCTGCACTTCAGTATGTGAATGTCCCATTAATACTGCATCTACGTCAGGAACCTCTGTTAAATAATACGACGCGTTTTCCATACCAACGTTGTATCCACTTTTATCAACACCGGAATGAGCTAGTGCAACGATAACATCTGCACCTTCTGCTTTCATTTTTGGTACCATTTTCTTCGCTGTTTCAACTATATCTTTCGCTTTAACTTGTCCTTCTAAATTCGCTTTATCCCAATTCATAATTTGTGGTGGAACAAATCCCATTACACCAATTTTCACTATTTGTTTTTTGCCTGCTTCATCCACTACTTCTTTCTCTAAAATATGATATGGTCTATCAAAGTAATGCTCGTCATTCTCATCATTACCATCATGGTCATCTATGTAGACATTCGAGTTAATAACCGGAATTTTTGTTTTACTAGTCACTTCCTTTAAATAATCTAAACCGTAGTTAAATTCATGATTCCCAAGAGAGATGACGTCATACTTCATTAAATTCATTACACGATATAATGGATGGACATAGTTAGAATCAACAGAATTCTCCTGATTTTTTATTTTATTCGCTACATAATCTCCAAGCGGTGTCCCTTGTAATGCATCTCCATCATCAAATAGGACAGAGTTTTTCGCTTCTTCACGTGCTTTATTAACGAGTGTTGCCGTTTGTACGAGACCTACTTTATTATCTGTTTTCGTTTGATAATAATCGTAATTCATTAAGTTAACGTGAATATCTGATGTTTCTAGAATTCGTAATTTAACTGTACTCTCCCCAGTGTTCTCATCTGCATGAGCTGTTGCTGGCATTACTTGCGGTGCTATAACACCAATCGCAAGAGTTGCTCCAGCTAGCATTTTTTTTGACTTTTTCACAAAAAATCCCCCTTATACAATTACCAGAAATAATGAAATGAATCCCTATCTGTCTCTAACCACATACCTTTTTTCTTCTATTAGAGACACAATTTTCATTTCACCCTGCGCTAACGAGTAGTCCCCTTAAACGCCCGATTGATGAAGGCTATTAATTAATAGGAAATAAAGCTCCCACTCATTAAAGTTTCACCTTATCTGACATTATCATATATAAAGTTCTTTCCTATCGTCAATATTTTTTGACAAACTTCAACAAATTTTCTGTAAAGTTATTATAAACTTTTCATAAACATATAATATGCCCTTACATTGCTAATACTGCTGAATATGATACAATTACCAATTACAAGGAGGATGAATTTATGAAAAAAGTCATCTTAACAATTGTTTGTCTCCTCCTTCTGATCATTTCTTATTCTTATTTTGAAAAGAACGACGAGACAAAACAAAATGAAACTGAAGAAAAAACAAAAAAAACATCTGCCCCAAATTGGATTGATAAGCAAACAAACGAATCTTTTTATCATCTTGTATTAGGTGATTCACTCGCTAAAGGATATGGATCGACACAAGGTGGATTTGCTGAATTAGCTTCTAAGCAAATAGAAGCACAAATTCATAAACCAATTACAGTAGAAAACCTTGGGGTAAACGGTCTTACAACAGATCGTCTCGCTAAAAAAGTTCAATCAGAAGATGTAAAGGAAAAAATTAGAGCAGCAAATATAATTACAATTAATATTGGAGGAAATAATTTATTTCGTTTAAATCGTGATGTTGGTGTTATAGATGGTATAAAAATGTTAAATAAAGAAAAAGCCCATTTTGAAGCGGATATAAAAAGTATTGTAAAGACAGTTCGAGATCAAAATCCGGACGCTTTACTCATTCTCTCAGAACTCTATAACCCGTTACAACTCGATGACTCCATCGCAAGTTATGCAGATATGTTTTTAGATGGCTGGAATGAATCTGTTTATTCCATTTCCAAAGCAAATCAACCATCTATCGTTTTACCAATTCGCAAATTAATATCGAATGATAAAAAAGAGTTATTATTTGACCAAGTACACCCAAATGATAACGGCTATGCAATTATTGCCAATACATTTACAAAGCAAGTGTTATCCTACAAATATTAAAGCGACCATGAAACAATTCTATTTTTATAACATGTCTTTTTTGTTACAATGATAGTGGAAGGGGGCCTTTATATGGAATCACGCGAGTGGGAACGTATTGTTGATCATCTTCTTTCGCTAGTGCCTCTTTTTTATCGCAAATTTATGCTTCCTGGAGAATTTTCTTCTCAAAGACATATGCCGCCATCACATACACAAGTATTACTGCTTTTGCATGAAAACGGCACATTAGCAGTTTCCGAAATCGGCAAGCGGCTAGCGATTTCACGGCCTAACATGACACCTCTATTAAACAAACTTATTCAAGAAGAACTAATAGAGCGTCATTATAGCGAAAAAGATCGACGGGTCATTTTAATTTCCCTAACAGCTGAAGGGAAATTATTAGTAAATCAGTATCAGCAATTCATTTTAGACAAACTAAAAGAAAATTTCCAAACATTATCTGAGGAAGAGCGCGAAAAGCTCATTCATTCTCTTCAAACCATTCAAAATTTAATTTTGAAAACAAACGTATAAAGCTGCTTCTAAATAGAAGCAGCTTTATGATTCGTAATAGTTACCATAGTATACATTGGAATATGGCCATGTTGTTAAATATGGTTTTTTTTCCTGTGTAGGCTGTTGTGTTGGTAATTGTGGTATTTGTGATAATTGCTGTAATTGTTGTTGCCGATATAATTCGTATTGTCTACTCGTATCATAAACCGGATAATAATTTACATATGGATATACTTGAGGTACGTAATAATAATACATTATCCTCTCCTCCTTTTTCTTAAACATATTCAAAGGAGAAAATGAATGTGACATTGTTTATAATTGTACAAGTGGTTCTCTCACTCGTTTCTTCCGTTTCTTCAAACGTAACTTACGGTTCTTTTCGTATAAATAATGCACAACGAAATATGAAATGAGACCAAACACAACTCCTAAAATCGTCATTCCAATTAATACATACACTTCACTTTGTAATAAGCTCTTTAATATCGTAAAAATGTGACTTGAAAACAAGTCCGATATCGTAAATGGTTCATGATGAATTTTCTGTACATGAAATGGATAAATCATTTTTCCTAACGCATACGCAAGCGGAAATAAAAATACTGGGAGAAACGATATTTTCCCAATAATATTGCCAATAACTGCCGCAGGAAAAGATCCCTTTGCTAACCTGACGATTGGATAAAATATTACATATACGAGCGATGCCGTATAAATGACTAACATTTCTAAGCCGAATCCTATAGCAAACCCTAACGATACTTTCTTTGCGCCTTCTGGCGATCGAAGCAACTTATAATATTGAAACTTTAATATTCTCCACATCCGCTGGAAAAACGAATATGTTTTCTTAGTTGTTTTCACCCTCATCATCTCTTTAACTATATTTTTATATGTAGTATGTCCTTACACACTCTGAAAAACAAATTTAGTTTTCTCTTTTATTATAAATGATATCGAAATGGTTAACCAAATATACATCCGACATTTTAATATAAAAAAACCTCCCTTTTAGGAAGGCTCTTCTACATTTTTAAATAAACTCACTAATAACGCTTTTTGAGCATGCAATCGATTACCAGCTTGCTCAAAGACGATAGACTGCGGTCCATCTATAATTTCTCCTGTTACTTCTTCTTCACGATGGGCAGGTAAACAGTGTAAGAAACGATATGTTTGCTTCGCATGCTTAACAAGTTCGTTATTGATTTGGTAAGGTTGAAATAAAGTATACTTCTCTTCTTCGCCCTCTTGCCCCATGCTCATCCAAACGTCAGTATAAATGAAATCTGCTTCATTCACCGCTAATTCAGGATCATGCAAAACTTCAATTTCAGCTCCTGTTTCCTTGGCAATTGCTAACGCTTTTTTTACAATCTCTTCATTCGGTTCATACCCTACAGGCGTTGCCACAGTCATATGCATTCCGACTTTTGCACTCGCTAGCAACAATGAATGACATACATTATTTCCGTCACCTACGTAAGCCAATTTTATTCCTTTAAATGTATTTGTTTCTTCGTATATCGTCATAAGGTCTGCCAATGCTTGACAAGGATGATGATCATCCGTTAAACCGTTAATAACAGGAATACTCGATTCTTTTGCAAGCTCTTCTACATCCGCGTGTGAGAATGTACGTATCATGATCCCGTCAATATACTGCGATAATACTTTCGCAGTATCTGAAACGCTTTCTCCTCTTCCCATTTGCATCTCTTTCCCACTTAAAAACATACCATGTCCCCCGAGCTGTACCATTCCTGCTTCAAAAGATACACGAGTACGAGTTGAATGCTTATCAAAAATAAGCCCTAATATTTTGCCTTGTAATAAAGGCTCTTGCTTATTCTTTTTTAAATATATAGCGAACTCAATTAAAGAAATAATTTCTTCTTTCGTTAATTCTTCTAGTGTTAAAAGATCTTTCGTATTTAATTTCGGTACTTGTACAGTTGACATGAAACTTCCCCCTTATATGATTGATACGTTTTTTGTACAAACTACTTTTTTTATTATATATACTGCCTGTTCTAACTCTTCATTCGTGACAATGAGTGGCGGTAATAGTCTTATCACATTAGGACCTGCTTGTAATACGAGAAGTCCTTCGTTTTCTAGTTGTTCTATAAAACTTGCAACTTCATGCTTACACTCAATCCCAATCATAAGCCCCTTACCACGTATATTTTGAATACATTCGACATGCTGTAATTCCTCTTGCAACTTCTCTAATACGTACTCGCCTTTTTCTTGTACTTCTTTTAAAAACGATGGTTTTTCACTTACTTGCAATACTTCTTTCGCTGCAGCCATCGCGATGTAATTCCCGCCAAAAGTTGAACCGTGTGATCCTGCAGTAAACGACGCTCCGAGCTCTTTCCGGCCAATCATCGCTCCGACAGGAATCCCATTCCCAAGCGCCTTTGCAACGGTAACGATATCAGGCTCTATTCCCACTTGTTCATAAGCGAATAGTGTTCCAGTTCTTCCTATCCCCGTTTGTACTTCGTCTATAATAAATAAGGAACCGAACTTATTACATAATGTTTCAATCTCTTTCAAAAAAGATAGATCAGCAGGTATTACTCCTCCCTCTCCTTGAACAACTTCTACCATTACCGCCGCAACTTCTTCATTCATTACTTCCTCTAATGCTTTAATATCGTTAAAAGGGATATGTAAAAAAGATGGAAGTAATGGACCAAATCCTTCTTTTACCTTATCTTGGCCCGTTGCACTCATCGTTCCAAATGTTCTACCGTGAAAAGACTGCTGGCATGTTACGACGAGAGATTTTCCAGTATGCTTACGTGCTAACTTTAAAGCCGCTTCATTTGCCTCTGCCCCACTATTACAGAAAAACACATAATCTAATTCTCTATTTTCTGTTAATAATGACGCAACTTCTTCTTGCAAGCTGTTTGTAAACAGGTTAGATATATGCCATATATCATCAAGTTGCTCTTGTACACCTTTGAGAACAGTAGGGTGACAATGTCCTAAATTACATACGCCAATTCCTGATGTGAAATCTAAATATTCCTTACCGTTATTATCAATAACTTTCGTTCCAGTTCCCTTTACAAACTCAATAGTTCTTCTGCCATACGTTTGAAAAAGATGACTGGTCATGCAATACTCACACCTTTCGTTACCGTCGTTCCAATACACTCTCCCGTAACCTCAGTAAAATCTTTTGTACCATTCACAATACTTATCTTTTGCACTCCCATTTTTAATGATGCTAGTGCTGCCTGTACTTTCGGAATCATCCCACCTGTAATAACACCTGTTTCTATAAAAGTAGCAATTTCAGATTCATCTGTTTCCTTTACCAAATTCCCTTCATGTAATATTCCATCTACATCCGTAATAAAAATAAGCTCTTTTGCCCCTAACGCAGCCGCAATCCCAGCTGCAGCATTGTCCGCATTTATGTTATAAACTTCATTACCATTTACCCCGATTGGAGCAATAACAGGAATATACTCCATATTCATTAATCCTTTTAATAAGGCTGTTTCTACATAACTTACTTCCCCCACATATCCTATCTCTTCACTGACAGGTTGAACTTGAAGTAAATTGCCGTCACATCCTGAACAACCTACCGCAAGTAAATTATGCTTTTGTAAATTCATTACGAGTTTTTTATTCGTACTTCCGCATAGCACCATTTGAACAACATCCATAACTTCTTTTGGTGTTACGCGTAATCCATCTCTTTTTTCTACGTTGATGTTACAATCTTTTAATTTGGCATCAATTTCTGGCCCACCACCATGAACAATCACTACTTTATACTTCTGTTGCAATTTCTTTATACATTCAAAAAACACAGCTTTTAATTGATTCAACATACTACCGCCGCATTTCACTACAATATATTCGCTCATCTTCTCTCTCCTTATGTACGATAACAAGCGTTTATTTTCACATATTCATAGCTTAAGTCACAGCCCCAAGCTGATCCTGTCTCTTCTCCTAAGTGTAAGTACACATTAATGACTATTTCATCTACTTGTAATCTCTCTTTCATTTCTTCTTCAGAAAATGTTTGAGGCTCACTATTTTTTAATACCAATATAGATTGAAGAGTAATGTCAATTGTATTCGGACTAATAGCTACTTCACTTTGTCCAATACTGCTAATAATTCGTCCCCAGTTTGGGTCTTCACCATGTATTGCTGTTTTCACAAGACTCGAACCGACTATTTGCTTTGCAATTTTTTTTGCCTCTTCATTCGTTTGAGCTCCTAGCACATTTACTTCTATTAACTTCGTAGCGCCTTCACCATCTTGCGCAATTTTTTTTGCTAAATCTTCACATACCTTCTGTAAAGCACATACGAAAGTTTCCCAATCTGTATGTTCCATATTTATCGGCCTTGTTTCTGATAATCCACTTGCCATAACGATGACCATATCATTCGTAGAAGTATCTCCATCTACCGTAATTTGATTAAATGTATGATTCGTAATTTGGGATAATGCCGTTTGCAATACGTCATGCTCTATATGAGCATCTGTCGTAATAAAACTAAGCATCGTTGCCATATTCGGATGAATCATCCCTGAACCTTTTGCAACACCCGCAATCGTCACTTTCTTCCCATCAATAATCATTTCATAGCAAGTTTCTTTCGTTATGAGATCCGTCGTTAAAATTGCTTCAGAAAAAGAATATGCTTCACTTTCTTCCTTCGTCGGTATAAGAGTTGCAACTCCCTTTCGGATTATATCCATCGGCAGCGGAACACCAATTACACCTGTTGAAGCTACTGCAACGTAATTTTCTTTCAATCCAAAATGTTCCGCCCCTAATGTGCGCATCTCGTATGCGTCTTGTAATCCTTTCATTCCAGTACAAGCATTTGCATTTCCACTATTAACGATAATTGCTTGTAACTTCCCTTCTGCCGTTATACTATCCTTCGTTACTTGCAAAGGGGCTGCTTGTATTTGATTCGTTGTATACACAGCGGCACATGATGCTGGTACGTCACAAACGATTGCCCCTAAATCCTTTTTCTCCTTTTTCAGACCATTTGCAGTACCAATTGCCGAAAAGCCTTTCGGCGTTACAATTGAACCATTTTCTAATTTTGTAATAGACGCTACTTTAATCATCATGTCCCCCTTATAGATAAAGCGGCATATGTTGTAAACCTGTTGTCTCTTCTAGTCCCGCTATTATGTTTGCATTTTGAATCGCTTGCCCAGCCGCGCCTTTCATCATATTGTCTATAACAGAAACGACCGTAACTCTTTCTGTTCTTTCATCGTAAGCTATGCCAATATCACAATAATTTGAGCCTCTCACTTCTTTTGGACTTGGAAATTTCCCTTGCGTACAAATTCGGATGAAAGGCGATTGTTCATACGTTTCTTCATACAATTTTTGAAGTTGCTTTATTTCCATCTTTTGTTTTACTTTTGCATAAAGTGTAATCATGATTCCTCGTGATATCGGTATTAAATGTGTGCTAAATGTAATTGGCTGTAATTCACTATTCCATTCTGTAAGCATTTGCTCAATCTCTGGAACGTGCTGATGCTGGTTTACTTTATAGATGTGTAAGTTATCGTATAGCTCAGGAAAATGAGTCATTGTTGTTGGTGTTTTACCTGCTCCTGATACCCCTGATTTCGCGTCAATAATAATCGAATCTTCTTCAATCCTGCTACTACGTACTAACGGTGCTATCGCTAGCAATGTGGCTGTAGCAAAACATCCTGGGTTTGCAATTAAATTTGCCTTTTGAATCTTAGTCCTTTTCCATTCACTTAACCCATACACTGCTTTTCTAAGAATTTCTTCTTTCGCTGCTGGCCTTTTATACCACAGTTCATATGACGAAGGATCTATCATACGAAAGTCTCCAGATAGGTCAATTACTTTTAAACCTTCTGCTAATAACTTGGGAGTTAACTCCGCCGATACTCCTGCTGGTGTTGCTAGAAATACGATTTCTGCTTCTTTCCCTATTGTCTCCACATCAATTTCTTGTAACGTATGAACGAGGACATTTCGAAGATGCGGATATACATTTGTTATACACTCACCAACTTGTGAAAAAGAATGAAGAGATGCTATAGAAAAATATGGATGTTGTTCTAATAAACGAATTAACTCAATGCCCCCATATCCAGTGGCTCCAATAATTGCGACTTTCATAAGTTCCTCCTCAAATCGATTCTTTAAATTAAGTATGATTATAATATTGTATATTTATAGAGTCAATTAAATATTTATAAATTTTTAAAAGTAAAAAAACTTAATTTTACTAGAAAAATATTACACACAACCGAATTTTTATACAAAAATAGTGCATGGTAGTTTTTTTATTTCACTTCAAGTACAATAAAACAATACATACGTACATACAGGCGGGAAAAAATATGAACGAAAAATTAATTGAGAAAATGATTATAAAAAGTTTTCAGCAATATCAATGCAGTCCAATATCAAAAGAAGATCAGGAAATGCTAGTGAAACATATTCAAACGATGACTCATTCAAATATTGAAATTGATTTATACGAGGAGATTGAGGATATTGTTTATGATTATGTGACTGGAAAACAATAAAAAATAGGAGATTTCCATGTGGAAATCTCCTATTTTTTACTTAATGATTTACCTGCTACACGTTCAAATAAACCTGGAAATAAAGCATAAAGTTTCGGGCCAATTCCCATCCACTTCGGTAAGTTTACTTCACGTTTTTTCGTGTGCATCGACTTTACGATTTGTTCTGCTACGTATGTTGGTTTTAACATGTAATGTCCCATATTCTTTACATAGGTACCAGATTGATCCGCTATTTCAAAAAAGTTTGTATCTATCGGACCTGGATTAATTGCTGTAACATAAATATCTGTATTCGCTAATTCCATGCGTAAACTATTCGTAAATCCTAATACAGCATGTTTCGTTGCTGCATACGCACTTGATTTCGGAGTTGCAATTTTTCCGGCAAGGGAAGCAATATTAATAATATGTCCTTCGTTCTTGTTTACCATATAAGGTAGTACCGCTTTCGTACATGCTACTAATCCAAATACATTTACTTGGAACATATCTTTCACTTCATCCATTGACGCATCTTCAAACGTTTTAAAAATACCAAATCCCGCATTGTTTACTAATATATCAATACGTCCCACTTCTTGTAATACCTTTGAAAAAACAGACTGTACTTCCATCTCTTCACTTACATCTAATACATAATAATAGCAAGGCGTATTATAAGTTTCTTTAATTTTGTCTACTAACGCTTGTAGTTTCTCTTCTGTTCGAGCCATTAATACGGGAGTCGCTCCCTGTGCTGCAACTTGCATTGCAACTTGCTCACCAATCCCACTAGAAGCACCTGTAATGACGATTACTTTATTTTGTAAACGTCCTGTCATTGCTGTCACCTACTTTGCATAATAAATCAATTGTTGCGATGATTTATCAATCATCACTTGTTGATTATATGCTAAATAGTCCAATTGTCCAACCGTTTCTGAAATAGTAAGTGGTAATTGTTCTTTATATAATACCGGAAATAGTTTTACACATACTTCAAATGCTGTCATTGGTTTTTCCTTTAATAACTCAAGCACTTTAAAAGCACGTGTTTCTTGCTTTTGTAATCTCGTTTCAATAAGTTGTTTCACATTTAGAACATCTTCCCCATGCCCTGATAAAATGCGTGAAATATTCATTTCGCTTAAACGCTGTAATGTTTGATTATATTGTAGTAATGGGCGTGCCCGTTCTGTTTGCCCTTCATATGGTGGTTCTAGTATTGGATTCGAAGAAATATGACTGATGAGAGCATCTCCACCAATTAATATTCCATCAGATTCTCTATATAAAGAAATATGAGTAGAAGCATGACCTGGTGTTTCAAGTACTATAAATCCAGGCAAAGAATCAATACGATCTCCTTCTCTCACAGTATGCGTTAACGATCTATTACAAGAATATTTAAGTGTCCTCGTCGTCAATAACGACTCGTCTTTCAAAAATGCTGCTGGCACACCAAACTGTAAGGCCGTCTCTCTAAAAAATTCATGATACCGCTTTAAAAATTCTGGATTTTGTGTGATCCAAGGCTCATTCCAAGGATGTCCAATAATATTCGTCTTCTCAGAAAATATATTTAAAAGTCCACAATGATCTGCATGATGATGCGTAATGACTACTGTTTCAATATCTTCTATCGTATGTCCTAATGCACCTAATTGACTTTCTAACGCATTCCTTGCCTCTTCTGTATTCGTCCCTGTATCAATTAATGTTAATGTCTCCCCCTCAACTAAAAACACATTCACAGTTTCCACTGCAAATGGTACAGGAATCTCCATTCGGTGAATCGCCGTCATGCTTAGCCCCCCTGTCTCTTTCCGGTTCAAAAATGAATACTTCTTCAGTTTACAACTTCTATATATATTTGTCATTATTTTCAGATAAAAAGAGGTGTTTCCTATAAAAAAACGAATGTATGTACATTTATAAGAATTTCTAACCAAAATTAAAGGAGGAACATCATGTCTATTCAAAACATTTCCTTTCTCGGTGCAGGCTCTATTGCCGAAGCTATTATTGGTGGCTTGTTACATGCAAATGTCGTTAAAGGTGAACAAATTACTGTAAGTAATCGTTCTAACGAGACAAGATTACAAGAGCTACATAAAAAATACGGTGTCAAAGGTACTCATAATAAAAAAGAATTACTTACTGATGCAAATATTCTTTTTCTAGCAATGAAACCAAAGGATGTTGCAGAGGCGCTTACCCCTTTTAAAGAATACATAAATAATAACGTGCTTATTATTTCATTACTAGCAGGTGTTTCTACTCACTCAATTAGAAAACTACTTCAAAAAGACGTTCCAATTATTCGTGCAATGCCAAATACATCCGCAGCCATTTTAAAATCAGCTACCGCTATCTCCCCTTCAAAACATACAACAGCGGAACATATTCACACTGCAACATCTTTATTTGAAACGATTGGTCTCGTCTCTGTTGTAGAGGAAGAAGATATGCATGCTGTCACTGCATTATCCGGAAGTGGACCTGCTTATATTTATTACGTAGTGGAAGCTATGGAAGAAGCTGCAACAAAAATTGGTTTAAAAGAAGATGTTGCAAAATCACTTATTCTTCAAACGATGATTGGTGCTGCTGAAATGTTAAAAGCAAATGACAAACACCCTTCTATTTTGCGAAAGGAAATTACTTCTCCTGGTGGAACTACTGAGGCAGGTATTGAAGTATTACAAGAACATAAATTTCAACAAGCACTTGTTTCTTGTATTACACAGGCAACGAAACGATCACATAATCTTGGAAAAACATTAGAACAACTAACAAAAGAAAAATAGAAAAAGGAGCTCAAGTTTATTTGAGCTCCTTTTTCTATAATTACACTTAGTTATTGTTCTTCCCAAAAATCTCTTCTTGCAGGCGACGACCAGTTGGCGTTGCTGCAAGTCCACCTTCTGCTGTTTCACGAAGTGCTACTGGCATCGTTTGTCCGATTCTAAACATTGCCTCAATTACTTCATCACATGGAATTGTACTCGTTACACCAGCTAATGCTAAATCTGCTGAGATCATCGCATTTGCAGCTCCTGCTGCATTACGTTTTACACAAGGTACTTCTACAAGTCCTGCAACAGGATCACACACTAAACCAAGCATGTTCTTTAATGAAATTGCCATCGCTGTAGCTGCTTGATCTTGTGTTCCACCAGCCATCTCAACTGCAGCTGCAGCCGCCATTCCACTTGCTGAACCAACTTCAGCTTGGCATCCTCCTGCCGCACCAGAAATACAAGCGTTATTCGCAACAACCATACCGAAAGCTCCTGCTGTAAATAAGAATTCAATCATTTCTTCACGTGTAGGCTGCAATTTTTCTCTTAGTGCAAATAGTACACCTGGCACTGTTCCAGCAGACCCTGCTGTTGGTGTTGCACAAATAATTCCCATCGCTGCGTTTACTTCATTTGTTGCCACAGCTTTGCTTACTGCATCCAAAATCGTATCTCCAGATAAGCCTTTTCCACCCTTCATATACGCTTGAACTTTTACAGCATCTCCCCCAGTTAAACCAGTTGGTGATTTCACGCCGCGAATACCACGTTCTACTGCTTGCTCCATCACGACTAAGTTCTTTTCCATACCAGCAATTACTTCTTCTCGTGAAATACTTCTTGTTTCCATTTCACATTGAATCATAATTTCTGCGATTTTTACATTTTGTTCTTTAGCTTGCGCCACTAGTTCCGCTGCGTTCCGAAACATGGTGTGTCCCCCCTGCAATTATTCCATAATAGTTACTTGACAAATATTTTGTTGCGCTTTTATTTCTTCAATTACTTCATCTGCTAATAATTCATCTGTTTCGATGACCATAAGCGCTCTTCTTCCTTTTTCTTTACGAGATACACTCATCGTACTAATGTTAATCTCATGTTTCGCAAGGATTGAAGCTACCGCTGCAATAGCACCAAAGCGATCGTTATTTACAATAAGTAGTGCTGGGCTCGTGCCTGATAATTGAAGATCGAATCCGTTTAATTCTACAACTTCAATTTTACCGCCACCAATTGAGCAAGCAACAACTTCAATTTCATCTTCACCTTTATACAAACGAATTCTCGCTGTATTTGGATGAGGTGCATTGGCATCTTCTTCAATGAATTCCACTTCAATTTCGCGCTCTTTTGCTATTTCTAGCGCCTCTGGAATACGTAAGTCATCTGTTTCAAATCCTAATATTCCACCGATTAGTGCTACATCCGTACCATGCCCTCGATACGTCTTTGCAAATGATCCATATAACGAAATGCTTACTCTTTCTGGTTCATGACGAAACAGCTGGCGAGCAACTTGCCCCATTCTTGCCGCGCCTGCTGTATGTGAACTTGATGGTCCAATCATAACTGGACCGATAATATCAAATACTGAGCGATACTTCATCATAACTCCCCCTAAACCTCTATGAAAAAAATTTATTCTACTATTCTATTAAGCTGCTACATCTGTCGCTTTTCCAGTTGTACCACGAATTTGTTCTGCTATACGAATTGGATAGTTTTTGAATAAAAGTAATCCAATATAACCTGAAATAATACCAGTTATCATAATACATAAGAATCTTAGCATTATTTTCATTTAAAAATGATACAAGATAATCCACAATAAAGTCTGGTAGCAATCCAAAGTTTAACACAGAAGCCATTGCAAGCATAGCATAAACAAGTGATATAACCATTGCTAATGCAACTAAATTTGCACCCGCTATTCCGCCTAGACTACCTGCTGATGTTCTGAACTCTTTTAAAGAGTGGTATACCAATTAAATCTCCACCACCTTATTAATAAAAAGCTTCAACTAAGGAACTTGCAATAGATACACTCGCTAATCATATCGTTTAGCTAAAAAGTGAAAAAGACTTATGACAAATAATAGTAATATCTTTCCTATTATAATTCTCGTGTTACTCTCTCATGATTTAGTCAACTTCACTTGTTACGATAATGACTAAAATACATGTGACTTATCATAAATTATAATCTGCCCTCATTATAGCTTGTTTTTTATAAAACGCTTACTTTTGTTGAATTTTAAAAGTTCTGAATAAAAGTCCATTTCTGCTATTTGTATCACTTGTATGTCATCTGACTTATATAACAGTTTTTCTAAATAATCATTATTTCGTATTTTTATCCTATATATTCAAACCATCCTAATTTTCTGTATCATCCAAGTATAAGTATAAAATAATAACAGTTTTATTTTTAAATTTTTTTAGACAAAAAAAAATGGTAACCCGCCGTTACCATTTTTTATAAAATTATCATTTTTCTACTGGGAATGATTTCAAATCCGTCGCTATTTCTGTATTAGAAAACAACTCTCTAGCCTCTTTCAATAATTCCTTATATGTATCTCCTTGATAGCGAGAACTAATGTGAGTTAATATTAGTCGCTTCGCATTTGCCTGAAGTGCAATGCTCGCAGCTTGCTTAGATGTAGAATGAAAATAATCATACGCTTGTTGCTCATCTTCTGCTGCGAAAGTCGCTTCATGGACAAGTACATCTGCATCTTGCGCAAGCTCCCTACTCGCTTCGCAATATCGCGTATCACCTAAGATAGTAATAATTCTTCCTTTTTGAGGTGGGCCGATAAACTCATTTCCATTTAATATCGTGCCATCCTCTAATTCAACTGCTTCACCATCTTTTAAACGTTTAAAGATTGGACCTGGTTTCACACCCATCTCAAGCAACTTATCAACTAAAAGAGCACCTTGTATATCTCTCTCTACAATACGATATCCAAAACATTCTATACCGTGTGACAATCTTTTCGTTTCTACATAAAATTCATTATCTTCAAATACGGTACCTTCTTCTGTTATCTCCACAACTTCAAGTGGATATTTCACATGTGTCGTACTTACCGATAATGCCACTTCAATAAATTGTTTAATTCCTTTCGGTCCATACACCGTTAAAGGCGTAGTTCCTCCTTGAAATGAACGGCTACCTAATAAACCAGGCAATCCAAAAATATGATCGCCATGTAAATGCGTAATAAATATTTTTTCAATGCGGCGCGGACGTACAGATGTATGTAATATTTGATGTTGCGTGGCCTCGCCACAATCAAATAACCAAGTTTGTCCTCGTTCTTCTAACAATTGTAAAGCAATTGCTGAAACGTTCCTTCCTTTTGAAGGAACACCTGCACCAGTTCCTAAAAATACAAATTCCACTTTCTTTCCTCCAGCTCTAAATATACTCTATCTCTCATCTTACGGAATGTTATTTCAAATGGCAAATTGAATTTACATAACCAATCATCTAGACAACTATATAACACGAACATTATACTTAAAAATTTTAGCCATCGTTCGTGTTTTGTGGTAAAATGATTATACTACATTTTAAGGGAGCGTTTTATTATGAAAGAAGTATTTCGTTTACAAACTGATTTTTCATCTTCATTTGATCGCTGGGTAAGTTCTTTCGTGTCTGATCACCCAGCACAATTAGAATGGACAACTTTAAAGGAATTAATCCATGAATATACAACATCACATACAAATGATACGTTACCAGCATATATTTCTTCAGCTTTAACATATTACGCCCAACGTGTTTCAACTACAAACAGTTCAGAGATTGTTATTTTTGAAAACCCTACAATCTCGTAATCTATAAATAAAAAAGCACTGGTTACAGTGCTTTTTTATTTATACTTATTTAGTAAATCGTCATATTCCGTCCAAAAGTTTGTATACATCCTTTGATCAAACTCATCTAAAATTATCTTGTCACTTGATTTATTAAATAATTCTTTTGCTTGTAATGCAAAAGAAACAATTTGTCTTCTATATTCATTTTCATTCAATTCTATATGAAGCCCTTCATAGTATATAGCCTTTTGATCAGTAGAAATAACTTTGACAAAGTCCTTTAAAATCACGTTTTTACTTATATGGTTTATAGTCCAATGAATTGAAATTGGGCATCCTAACATTAGCATAGTGCCACATCCGTGCAAAATAAGCCCCTCTTCATTTTTAATATCACAAATATATTCTTTATCTAAAGTTCGTAACAAAGCTAAAGCTGATTCACTTATTCCCCATTCCTCATCCATACCTGCCTGCGTAATAATGGTTCCAGCCATATTTAAATATATTTCTCCATGAGAACATAAATCTTCCTGCTCATTAAACAACCATTTTTGATTCTCAATATTTATAATAAAATTTTGTGGTACCATTACAAATTCCCCTTTTATAAAAATATTTATTTTCCATATTATTTATAATCAATATCATGCATTTCATCCCATATATCTATTATAAATCCATTTAATATTTTAAAAACACAGATAAAAAAGATATTGACACTACGATTTTACAGTGCTAACATCAACATGTAATTGAATATGGTCTCTGTTAGGTGAGGCTCCTGTATAGAGAAACGCTGCTGCCCAAAAATGTCGAGAGACGCCAATGGGTCAACAGGAAAGGTCGGAATGAAGGCCTTTTTTAACGTAGCTGGTTTCAGTACCTATGCTATACAGTGCTAAAACTCAACGAGGGAGAGGTGCATGTATTTTGTCATACACAAAAACTGTTTTTATTTATGTTTACTAACAGTCTTTGTTGTAGACTCTTTTAACTGCGAATTCAGACCTTTACTCGTTTTGAGTAAAGGTCTTTTTACGTATATATGCACCTTACTATGAAACAAACATAGCATATTCAGAAACTACTAAATTGTACGGAGGTGAGGAACAGTTGGCAATTGATGATTCGGCCCAGATACCCATACGTTTTACATTCATATTTCATCATGTAGGTAGGAAAGAAACTGTTCCTCACCATTTCAAATAGTTAGGTAACAGATTGTTTCCTCTTTCATGACAGAGGAGGAACTACTGATGTTTAATTTACAAAGACAAGAAACAAAGCATGCTTATGAGCAAGATAGCATGCAAACAAATAACGAATTATTAGTGGAGGTTGCAACACATGATGTAAGCTCTGCGTTAAAACTTCTAGAAACAACACAAGATGGATTATCTAAACAAGAAGCGTCTCGTAGACTTTCTTTATACGGTCCGAACGAAATAGCTCATAATAAAATGGCGCCGTGGTACATTCAATTTCTGCTGGCATTTAAAAATCCATTTATTTTCGTTTTATTAGCTCTTGGAGCCCTTTCCTTTTTCACAGATGACATACAAGGAACAATTGTCGTATCTGCAATGGTACTACTTAGTGCAACAATTCGGTTTTCCCAAGAATTTCGTTCTCAAAAAGCTGCCGATAAGTTAAAAGCTATGGTTCGAACAACTGCGAGCGTATTTAGAATAAATGGATTTGTACATGAAACAAAAAATGTAACGAATTTAAATCGAAATTACACAACAGAAATTCCAATTGAGGAACTTGTACCTGGCGATATTATTTCCCTTTCAGCCGGTGATATCGTTCCAGCTGATGTGCGTATTGTATCCGCTAAAGATTTATTTGTTAATCAATCTTCTTTAACAGGGGAAGCACTCCCTGTAGAAAAATACGAACACTGCTATCATACAGAAAATAAGCATATCTTACCGACAAACATGAAAAAAAATTACAATCCACTCGATATGGAAAACCTTTGTTTCATGGGAACAAATATTGTAAGTGGCAGCGCGAAAGCTGTTGTCATCTCAACAAGTACCGATACGTATTTCGGCTCTTTAGCAAATAAGGTAATCGGAAAGCGTGTAGAAACAAGCTTTGATAAAGGTGTAAACAAAGTAAGCTGGCTCTTAATTACATTCATGCTTATTATGGCACCTATTGTCCTTCTCATTAATGGATTCACAAAAGGAGATTGGCAAGAAGCTTTCTTCTTCGCTATTGCCGTCGCTGTTGGCCTTACACCTGAAATGTTACCAATGATTGTAACTGCTAATTTAGCTAAGGGTGCCGTTAACATGTCTAAACAAAAAGTAATTGTAAAACAGCTAAATTCTATTCAAAACTTAGGTGCTATGAACATTCTTTGTACAGATAAAACCGGAACTTTAACAGAAGATAAAGTGGTCCTTGTTCGTCACTTAGATCCCAAGGGGAATGAATGCAATCGCGTCTTGCAATTTGCCTATTTAAATAGTTTCTATCAAACTGGATTGAAAAATTTAATAGATAAAGCTGTTATTAAGCATACAGAGGAAAACAATAAATTTAATCCATTAGCTTTTCAAAAGCTAGATGAAATTCCATTCGATTTCGCCCGCCGACGTATGTCAGTCATCGTAAAGGATAGTTCAGGTGAACATACAATGGTTTGTAAAGGTGCCGTAGAAGAAATTTTATCAATTTGTAACTACACTGAAGTGGATGAAAAAATCGTCCCACTCACCGAGGAAATACGTTCAAATGTCAAAAAACTAAGTGAGACACTAAATAGTGAAGGTATGCGGGTTATTGCTGTGGCTTATAAAAAAGATAGAAGAATAAATGATAAAGAGTACGCAGTAAAAGACGAAACTGATATGATTCTCGCTGGATATATCGGCTTTTTAGATCCACCGAAACCATCTGCAGCAGCTGCAATTCAAGCATTACAAAAACATGGTGTACAAGTGAAAATTTTAACTGGCGATAACGAAATTGTTACAAGAAAGGTTTGTAAAGAAGTTGGATTAGATATCGGCGAACCAATCCTCGGTTACGAGATTGATTCTTTACCAGATAAAGCATTAGCAAAACTTGCTGAAGAAACGACTGTATTTGCGAAGCTTAATCCAATGCAAAAATCTCGTATTATACACGCATTACAAGGAAATGGACACACTGTAGGTTACATGGGAGACGGCATTAACGATGCCGTAGCATTACGTGAAGCTGATGTCGGAATATCTGTTGATACTGCTACTGATATTGCGAAAGAAGCTTCCGATATTATTCTACTCGAAAAAAGTTTAACTATATTAGAAGCCGGGATTTTAGAAGGACGTACTACATTCGGAAATATTTTAAAATATATTAAGATGACAGCTAGCTCTAACTTCGGTAATGTGTTTAGTGTGTTAGTAGCAAGTGCTTTCATTCCTTTTTTACCGATGCTTGCCATTCATCTTTTAATTCAAAACTTACTTTATGATATTTCACAACTTTCTATTCCATGGGACAAAATGGATAAAGAGTTTCTAGAAAAACCACGAAAATGGGATACTGCAAACTTACGAAACTTCATTATTTGTATCGGCCCAATTAGTTCCATATTTGATATTATCACATACGTAGTCATGTGGAATGTATTTGGTGCAAATACACCGAGCGAGCAATCATTATTCCAGTCCGGTTGGTTTGTCGTTGGATTGTTAACACAAACTTTAATTGTTCACATGATAAGAACACAAAAGATTCCATTTATTCAAAGCACTGCATCAACACCAGTCGTTTTATTAACCGCTCTTATTATGGCAATCGGGATTTATATTCCATTCTCACCACTTGGTGCAGCCGTTGGTTTACAAGCATTGCCACTTAACTACTTCCCTTGGTTAGTAGGAATACTATTAGGCTACGCTTTTTTAACACAATTCCTGAAAAAGCTTTATATTAAAAAGTTTCATAGCTGGTTGTAAAAATAAGAATGAGTGGGTATTCCCCGCTCATTCTAAAAGACATAACACATATTATATATGGAGGTGACCATGATGGTATGGTACGACATTGTATTCAGATTAGTTATCGCAATTATTGTAGGAGCTTGCATTGGAATGGAAAGACAATGGAGACACCGAATGGCTGGGTTACGGACAAATGCTCTCGTATCACTTGGTGCCTGTATATTTGTTTTATTATCCGTCATGCTTGATCATGATGCTAGCCCATCCCGCATTGCTGCTCAAGTCGTTAGTGGCATTGGCTTTTTAGGGGGTGGCGTTATTATCCGCGATGGTTTTAGTATTAGAGGGCTAAATACGGCAGCTACTTTATGGTGTGCAGCTGCTGTCGGTACTCTTACAGGCGCCGGTTTCCTCGTTGCAGCTATATTAGGTGCAGCTGGCGTGTTACTAGCAAATATACTTCTTCGCCCAATTGCTCTTTTTATGAATAAAAAATCAAAAGAAGAATCACCAGAACAAACGAACTACTTACTTTCCCTTACTTGTTCAGAAGAAAATGAAGCACATATTCGTTTTTTACTTATGCATATGGTAAGTACAGAAGGGCTCGGTTTAAAAGAATTGTATAGTGAAGATGTAGATTCTAATCAAAAAGTTTGTATACAGGCTACATTACATTGCAAGACAAATGCGGCTATCTTAATTGAAAAAATAGTAAGTAGAATGCTATTAGAGTCTGGCGTTACTGGAGCTGGATGGAAGACTTCTTTAAATTTAGAAGCGAGTTAAACAGGAAAGGTGTCATGATTTTACTACTTCATGACACCTTCTACATAAACTTATTTTCTAACTTTTGTTGAAACGACTTCTCTTGCTTACGTAGTAGTTGACTACCTCGTTGTAAAATCGGTGTTCCATACTTATCGTTAATTTGATCAATGACAGCAAGTAGTGGTTCTTTTTTCGCATCCTCTTCAAATGAAAACAAATCTAATTGTTTCACCGATTCTGTCTTCCACTCTATTTCAGTAGCTGTAACACCTAGTAAACGAATGGAATCACCATCCCAATGTTGCTTCCATAAACGGGATGCTGCTTGAAAAATATCGCGTTCTTCCCAAATTGCATTTTTCAATTGCTTACTCCGTGTTACTGTTCGCCTATCATGGTATTTAATCATAATTTGAATATTATAGCTGACAAGGGTTCGCTTTTGTAATCTTTTACTCACTGATTTTGATAAACGTTCTAACATATCAAGCAATTCTTTCTCTTCATCCATATCCTTTGAAAAAGTCATCGAGTTACCGACACTTTTATGTTGGCCCATTTGACTCGGATCCACTTCCCTATCATCCATACCTTTTGCACGCTTTTGTAAATCAATACCATGCTTCCCAATTTTAGCGCGAATGATATGCTCGTCTCCCTTCGCTAACTGTTCAATTGTATGTATATGAATTTCATTTAATTTTTCAGCTGTTTTTTCTCCAATCCCATGCATTGCTTCAACTGGAAGTGGCCAAATCATTTCTGGAATATCACGTTTTCGAAGTACGGTAATACCGAGAGGTTTTTTCATATCAGAAGCTGTTTTTGCTAGGAAAAGATTTGGAGCGATTCCGATACTACACGGAAGCTGCAACTCTGTTAATAGTGCTTGTTGAATCATCTTTGCTATTTCAAGAGGCGAACCAAGTGCGTAGCAATCTGTAATATCTAAATATCCTTCATCTATTGAGACTGGTTGTATCTTTTCTGTAAAACGGGAAAGGACTTGAAACATTTGAAATGAAGCTTCGCGATATAATGTGAAATTAGGACGCCTTACAACTAATTGCGGGCACAACCTTTTCGCTTCCCAAAGGGGCATCGTCGTACGTATTCCGTATTCTCTCGCCTCATAACTACATGTTATAATAATTCCTTTTCTCTCTTTTTCATTTCCAGCAACCGCTAATGGCTTTCCTTGTAATGATGGATCATGAGCAATTTCAACAGATGCGAAAAAGCAATTCATATCTACATGTAAAATAACACGACCATTTTTCGGATACATTTCTCGCATAGTACTCACTCCCTAATCAGAACGTTCGTTCTTTCATTATATCAAATTTTGCACAATAGTTATAATAATTACTTGTTCTTTTTTATAATCGATATAAAGAAGATATATATGAAATGGTCTGATTATGATGAGATCAACTAATAGAGTGAAACTTTAATCAGACCTCACCAATCGCTTTTTTACGGGCAGCAGGGCCCCCACCTAACTTCTTTACTTTCGCTGAATTTTGAGGTAGAGGGCTTACTGTCCGGCAAATAGTGGGATAAACTCAACTATACATTCCTTGTAGTTATATTAATCATTGCAATTAATTATTTACTACTTCCGATTTTCAATATGAATACGTTAGGATTATTCCTTCGTCTAGTACATGTAGCAACAACGTATATAATTCCATAGGTTTTCTTATATTGGCTTATACGTCTTGTCAAAGCAATCGCATCAAAATAAAAAGCGTGTAAATCACAATTGATTTACACGCTTTTTCTATTCCATTACTTCGCTACTTCTTCAATAATTGCAACAACTAATTCTGCTGTTTTTGCTAATTCTTCAACAGGAATCTTCTCGTTTGTTGTATGAATTTCTTCATAACCAACTGCTAAGTTAACTGTTGGGATACCATGTCCTGCAATTACGTTTGCATCACTTCCGCCACCACTTTGGTGAAGAGAAGGTGTACGACCAATTTTTTCAGCTGCACGTTTTGCAACTTCTACAACATGATCGCCATCAGCAAATTTAAATCCTGGGTACATAACGTTTACTTCAACGTCTGCATGCCCGCCCATTTCTTTTGCAGTTGTTTCAAATGCTTCTTTCATTTTCGCAACTTGTGCTTCCATTTTCTCATTGATTAAAGAACGAGCTTCTGCAAAGATTTGTACATGATCGCAAACGATATTCGTTTGTGTACCACCTTCAAAACGTCCAATATTTGCAGTCGTTTCAGAGTCAATGCGACCAAGTGGCATCTTCGCAATTGCTTTCGCTGCGATAGTAATTGCAGATACACCTTTCTCCGGCGCTACACCAGCGTGAGCTGTTTTCCCGCGAATAATTGCGTTCACTTTCGCTTGTGTTGGAGCTGCAACAACGATTTCACCAACTTTTCCATCGCTATCTAATGCGTAGCCATATTTTGCTGTAATACGCTCACGGTCTAATGCTTTTGCACCAACAAGACCTGATTCTTCTCCGACTGTAATAATAAATTCAATTTTACCATGAGGGATATTTTTCTCTTTTAAAACACGGATTGCTTCGAACATTGATGCTAATCCAGCTTTATCATCCGCACCTAAAATTGTTGTACCATCTGATACGATATATCCATCTTTAATAGAAGGCTTAATTCCATTACCAGGAACTACTGTATCCATATGAGAAGTAAAGTAAATTGTATCAACACCATCTTTTGTTGCTGGTAAAGTACAAATTAAGTTACCTGCACCATGACCAGTTACAGCCATTGTGTCATCTTCAAATACTTCTACACCTAAATCTGTAAATTTCTTCGTTAATACTTTGCAGATTTCTGCTTCAAATTTCGTTTCAGAATCTACTTGTACTAATTCCATAAATTCATTTACTAAACGTTCTTGATTAATCATAAGACTGCGCCTCCTGCACTACCATTATGTATGTAACACTATTAATTATAACAGAATTTCGCAAAAGTTTCGAAATACAAGACAAAAAACAGATGGTTTACATGTCTAGATAACCATCTGCTTTCTATTACTCATTTAACAATACCCAGCGCATATGATCTTCCCACACGCCATTTACCATTAACATCTTCCTAGATACGCCTTCATATTGAAAACCTATCTTCGTTACTACTTGTATAGATGCTAAATTACGAGGCATAATCGGAGCTTCTATACGATGTAACTGAAATTCCCCAAAAGCAACTTGAATTGCTTTTCTAAGCGCTTCTGTCGTATACCCTTTGTTTAACTCTGCTTTATCTAATTTATAACTGAGTACACAAGATTGATAAATGCCACGAACGATTAAATTAAATGAAATACACCCAATTATTTTCGTATCATCACCCTTTTTAAAAATCCATAGTCTGATGATTTTCCCTTCTTCGAACTCTTTTCTATCCTTTTGCAACTTTTTCTTTTGATAATCTAGCGTAAAAAAATCATCCGGTCTATACTCTTCCCAAGCTTTTAAAAATTCACGATTTCTGTCGTAATATTGAAGAACTGTTTCAGCATACGACTCATCAATTTCCCTTAAGTATAAACGATCTGTTTCGTATATTTTCATCATCGTATCTCCATTCTTCAGCTTGCCCAACTAAAAATTAACAATATACCCTTTTACTATATTCTCTACACACTCTCAAATTTCCTGTTATATTTTGCAATCCCCTCCCGAATTTTGTCCTCACTCTCCCCTTGTCCATAATTTCATTTCTCGTTACAATGAAATTGTACTGATTTGCAAGGAGGTATAACGATGCATAAAAAAGCTCAAAAAGTTATGGTTTATGTGATGCTAATTTCTATGCTTGTAACAACATTACTTGCTGGCGCGAGTATGTTTTGGTAAAAAGGGCGATGTGTTCGTCCTTTTTTTACTTTTTACACATAACAAAATAAACCATCTCGACATCGAGATGGTTTATTTTATATAAAACACAATCGCTACAATACTAAAGGAAAATGACATTACAAGCGCTATTACAAAGCTTGTATATTGTTTCTGCTGAAATGCCCCAATAACAAAAGTGAGATTAAGTAATGCCATACATACAATCGCTACAAGATAAGAACATATATTAAAAGTTGCCAATATGAATGTAATAACAAATAGAAATCCCATAAAAAACTGCATATACGAAAGTTTTGGATTCAAGTACATATGAGCAACCCCTTTATCTAATTTTATCTTTCTATACTCTCATTAACGCACGGTTATGTACACATGTCAAGACAACTTATTATAATAGAAAAAGCCACCCTTTTTGAAGTGACCCCCGAAAGTTAGACAGGTCGTTTCATTAGGCAGCCTCTAGGGTATGAGCCCGGTATTGTACTGGGCTCATACCCTTTAATTTTGCCTTAATTCTTTTATGA
>NZ_JBPWAP010000030.1:0-64212 GCF_051776705.1 Bacillus cereus group sp. BceL291
TAGGTTTATTTGGTATGCCCATTTTTAAAGATACCAAATATTTCGAGAGTTTTTTGGTTATATGAACGAAAGTTCATTGTGTTTCCATTCTTAAGTGGATAGGCATGGGGATAATACACCGTTTTGGAATATTACGACTGGTTTAGTTATGTTTTTAGGACGCTATTTTAGCTTAATTACGATGTTAGCTGTGGCAGCTTCATTGAAAGAGAAAACGGTAGTACCAGAAACAGTCGGAACGTTCCGTACAGATAATAGTTTATTTGGTGGTATCTTCATCGGAACAATTGTAATTGTCGGTGCATTAACATTCTTCCCGATGTTAGTACTCGGTCCAATTGCGGAATTTCTTACATTGAAGTAATGGAGGGTAAATGATGAGACCGGTAGTAGTAAAAGAAAAAAAATTAAATGAGTCACAAATACATGCTGTAGAAGATGAAGTTAGACAAGCGAAAACGATGGATCGTGATATCGTAACACACGCGATGAAGCAATCGGTTGCGAAATTGAACCCGAAAGTCATGATAAAGAATCCAATTATGTTCGTTGTGGAAATTGGATTTATCATTACGTTCATTTTATCTTTTCTTCCAAGAAGTTCTAGTAGTATACCAGGATGGTTTAATATAACAGTTTCTCTCATTCTATTATTTACAGTTTTATTTGCGAATTTTGCAGAAGCATTAGCAGAAGGTCGTGGTAAAGCGCAAGCCGATTCTTTAAAGCAGTCGAAGAAAGATGTGTTTGCAAATGTTGTAAAAGAAAATGGAGACATTGTCCAAGTTTCAGCAACTGATCTTACAAAAGGTGACGTTGTTATCGTAAAACAAGGAGAAATGATTCCGAATGATGGCGAAGTAATCAAAGGATTAGCATCTGTAGATGAATCTGCAATTACAGGGGAATCAGCTCCTGTTATAAAAGAAGCAGGCGGTGATTTTTGTTCCGTAACAGGTGGAACGATGGTCGTAAGTGATGAAATTACAATTGTCATTACGAGTAATCCTGGTGAATCATTTATCGACAAAATGATTTCTTTAGTAGAAGGAGCTGCTCGTCAAAAAACGCCGAATGAGATTGCTTTAAATACAGTATTAACGAGCTTAACTCTTATTTTCTTGATCGTCGTTGTGACGTTGCCGATTTTTACAAATTATTTAGGGTTTCAAATTGATACTGCTGTGCTAGTTGCATTATTAGTTTGTTTAATTCCAACGACAATTGGTGGGCTATTATCGGCAATTGGTATTGCTGGGATGGACCGTGTGACAAAGTTTAACGTGTTAGCGATGTCGGGGAAAGCAGTAGAAGCTGCTGGCGATATTAATACAATTATTTTAGATAAAACAGGCACAATTACTTTTGGGAACCGGATGGCTCACACATTATTGCCTGTAGGAAATGAAACGATTGAGCAAGTTGGAAAGTGGGCCGCTATTAGTTCTGTTTTAGATGAAACACCAGAAGGTCGATCTGTTATCGAGTATGTGCAGGGAAAATCTATATCATATAATAGAGAACTTGCAGAACAAGGTGAGTTTGTTCCGTTTAAAGCAGAAACGAGAATGAGTGGTGTTGATTTACAAGACGGAACGAAAGTGAGAAAAGGTGCTGTAGGTGCCGTTATTGAGTGGGTTGGGTCACAAGGCGGAACAATTCCGAAAGATGTAAATCAAAAAGCAGACTTAATTTCAAAAGAGGGCGGAACACCACTTGTAGTTGCAGTAGATAATCGTATTTACGGTTTAATTTATTTAAAGGATACAGTAAAACCGGGTATGCGTGAGCGTTTTGAACAGTTACGCCAAATGGGGATTAAAACGGTTATGTGTACAGGGGATAATCCGTTAACAGCAGCAACGATTGCAAAAGAAGCTGGAGTAGATGAATTTGTTGCCGAGTGTAAACCGGAAGATAAAATTGCTGTTATTAAAGCAGAGCAAGATAAAGGGAAACTTGTAGCGATGACAGGTGATGGTACAAATGATGCTCCAGCATTAGCACAGGCGGACGTTGGATTAGCAATGAATAGTGGTACGACAGCAGCGAAAGAAGCGGCTAACATGATTGATCTAGACTCGAATCCAACGAAAATTATTGAGGTTGTAGGAATCGGTAAGCAATTGTTAATGACGCGAGGTGCTTTAACGACGTTTAGTATTGCGAATGATATAGCGAAATATTTTGCAATCATTCCAGCAATGTTTACACTTGCGATTCCGCAAATGGAGGCATTGAACATTATGAAATTAACATCACCACTGTCAGCGATTTTATCAGCATTAATATTTAACGCTGTTATTATTCCATTACTCATTCCGTTAGCGATGAAAGGTATTGCATATAAACCGATGAGTTCTAATGCATTGCTTAGCCGAAACTTACTTATTTATGGGCTTGGCGGAGTTATCGTTCCGTTCATTGGAATTAAGGTAATTGATATGATTGTCGGCTTGTTTATATAAGGAAGAGGGGAAAAAGATGGAGAAGAAACAAAGTATACTATCACCAATTATCCGTATTACTTTTACATTTCTAGTATTGTGTGGACTTGTATATCCACTTATTGTTACTGGTATTGCACAAGCAGTGATGAAGGATAATGCGGATGGAAGTCTAATATATAATGATAAAAATGAAGTGATTGGTTCTAAATTAATTGGTCAAAACTTCACGGATCCACGTTATTTTCAAGGGCGTGTCTCTAGTATAGAATATAAAGCAGAAGCATCAGGGTCTAATAACTATGCACCGTCTGATCCAGATTTAGCGAAACGAGTAGAGAAAAGTATTGCAGATTGGAAGGTACAAAATCCAAGTGTGCCAGTTACAGAAGTACCGATAGATTTAGTGACGAATTCAGGTTCAGGACTTGACCCTGACATTAGTCCGAAGGCGGCTTCCGTACAGGTAGATCGCATCTCGAAATTAACGAATATTCCGAAAGAAAAGCTTAATCAATTGATTAAGGATCAAACGGAAGGCGCTGCGCTTGGTTTATTTGGAGAAGATCGAGTGAACGTCTTAAAGCTAAATTTGGCATTACAGAAATTAATAAAATAGCAACAGTGCTACCTCAATCTAAAGGATTGAGGTAGCGTTGTTTCGAATGAAAGGTAGTGTTTATTTTGTATGCAGATGATTATGAACCGAAGTTTCAAAGGCGAACGCCAGAGGAATATTTAGAATATATTCGTCAGCAAAATCGGGGAAAGTTAAAGCTATATGTAGGAGCAGCTCCAGGCGTAGGAAAAAGTTATAAAATGCTCTTTGATGCAAGGGAAATGAAAAAAGATGGAATTGATATTGTAATTGGTTTAATTGAAACGCATGGAAGAAAAGAGACGGAAGAAGCAATTGCTAATTTAGAAAAAGTTCCTTTGAAAGAAATACAGTATAAAGGAAAGGTATTTTATGAGCTTGATGTGGAAGGAATAAAAAAACGCGCGCCGCAAGTAGTCGTAGTGGATGAACTTGCTCATAGTAATGTTCCTGGTTCTAAACATAAGAAACGTTATATGGATGTGCAGGAATTGTTAGAGGCTGGTATATCGGTATTATCAGCTTTTAATATTCAACATTTAGAAAGTGTTCATGATATTGTAGCTCAAATTACGAATGTAAAAGTAAGAGAACGAATTCCAGATTTTATTTTACAAAAAGCAAATGAAATTCAGCTCGTTGATGCAACGCCTGAGGTATTAAGGAAGAGACTAATAGACGGAAAGATATATAAAGAAGAAAAAATTCAGCAAAGCTTACAAAACTTCTTTACACTTAATAATTTAGGAGCACTTAGGGAATTATCACTTCGAGAAGTTGCCGATGATATGGACGAGAAAATTAGCCAAACAGTAATAGAACCAATTGGCGTAAAAGAAAAAATTCTCGTTTGTGTACAATACAGTTCAACAGCGGAGAAATTAATAAGACGGGGATGGCGCATGGCTGATCGATTAAATGCTGAATTGTACGTATTAAACGTTGAGAGGGAAAATATAGATTCTATTTCAGCTGGAAAAAAGCAGACGATTGAAGAGTGGAAATCGTTAATCAATCAATTTGATGCGAGTTTTGTATTAGAAGAGGCGAAAGGGAGAAAACCAGCGGATGTTATTATTGAAGTCGCAAGAAGATTACAAGTGACGCAAATTTTACTTGGACAATCTGCAAGAACAAGGTGGGAAGAAATACGAAAAGGCTCTATTGTAAATGAAATTATGAGACAAACAAAGTATATTGATATTCATATTGTTGCGGATCAAAGAGGGTAAAATAGAGCCGACATTTTGGGGGCTCTATTTTAATTTTTGTACAGCATGAAAACTTAGCATTTTCATTGCATATAAGATTACAAGTAAAAACATAATTGCGCCTAGGAAGAAAATCCAAAAGTAATTTTGGTTAAATAAAAGAAATCCACCTATAAGTGGCCCTGTACCCATACCAAGATAGCGGATGAAGTTGTATATACCGATAGCTGTTGCACGTTCTTGTACGAATTCTTCTGTTAATAAAGTAGTGTGAGTTGGCATAGAAAGTCCCATACTAAAACCGTACAAAGATGTAACGATAATGATGAATGGGATATTGATGTTATATGTGAAAGAGAATAAAAAGACACATATAATATTGAAGAAACTCGTAATAAATAAAGTTGGCTTTGTTGTGAGGCGTTTTTGCAAAAACTTGTAGCAAAAACTTCCTAGCATGATAGAAAGAGACATTGGCACAAACATAAGACCAATTTCATTTGCAGCTAAATGAAATGAATTTGTTAAAATACTCGGTAAAAAAACGAGAAAGCAAAAGTAAATACAAAATTGAATGAAGCCAATAAGAGTAATAGAAAATCCAGTTTTATTTTTTAAGATAAGAGAGTAATTCTTTTGTGCTTTAGACTGCTTAATTACATTTGGCTTTGTTTCTGGAAGTAGTGAAATGTTTATCATTAATAAGATAATGCCAAGTGTAGATAAAAAGAGAAATACAGATAAGTGACCATTTATACTGCCAAGATAACCACCTATGAGAGGAGCCATTGCAGGTGCGAGGGCAAGTAACATTTGGTATAGGCTCATCGCTTCTCCGCGTTCTTTTCCTTCAAATAAATCGCCGATAATCGTTGCTGAAACTACAGGTATAGCCGCTATTCCTATAGCTTGAATAGCTCTAAAAAAGAGAAATAAATAAATGTTTGCCGAAAAAGCACATCCGATTGAAGCAATCGTACTAATAATTAAACTAGGAATAAGGACAGATTTTCTCCCTTTTGTATCAATTAAAGGGCCATATATGAGCTGCATAATCGCAAGAACGAATGTAAAAAGTGAAACTGTTACATTTACAAGATAAAGAGAAGTATGAAAAGAATTTTGAATCATCGGTAAGATAGGTGTGTAAATATTTTGAGCGAAGGAACCGAATAAGGCACTAATACAGATAACATATAAAATGAAATTTAGTTTAGATTTTTTCATCTTGTTAACCCCCTTGTAATTTAGTTTCCTAGGAAACTAAATTTATTTTAACATGATTTTCTCACTTGTAAAGATGAAAAAATAATTTTAAAATGGTATATAGTTAAATTGTTTCTTCGGAAACTTAGGAGGCGAACGGATTGAAGCATGCAACGAAGCAAATGGAAATACTGTCGGACATTCGTACACTTTTGCATAAAAAAGAAGAACATTTAAAACGACAAAACGAGAAGTTTCTTTATGAGACAGGTGTAAGTAGTATGTCTTTATCTGAGTTACATGTAATCGAATGTATCGGAAAAAATGGTTTGATGAATGTAACGGCAATTACGACAGAAATGGGCATGACGAAGGGAGCAATCTCTAAAATTTGTACAAAGTTGTTTCAAAAGCAATTCGTTGAGAAGATGCAAATGTTAGATAATCAAAAAGAAATCTTCTTCCGCTTAACGGAAAGTGGGAATGAAATATATAAAGCTCATGAAAAATTGCATAAGCAAGCTGAAGAAAAGTGGTTGTTACTTTTAGATGGATATAGGAAAGAAGAGCAAGACTTTATCCAAAGGTTTATAAAGGATGTCTCCGATCATTTGGAAATATAATTGGAAGAAAAAACTCCTTTTTCTCAAGTCTTTTAAATATAATTTCTGAAAGAACTCATATATAATAGAAAAAGATACTTAACATGGTGAATAATTAAAGAGTCAATATATATAGAGGAGAGAGTAACATGCTTGAAAATACGGGGTTAGTATTAGAAGGCGGCGGTATGCGTGGTGTGTACACGGGCGGGATATTAGAATACTTTATGGAACAAGATTTATATTTTCCATATGTAATCGGTGTATCAGCTGGTGCTTGTCATGCAGCGTCGTATCTTTCCAGACAAAGAAATAGAAATAAAACGGTCAATATTGATTATGCATCACATCCGAAATATTTATCGTATAAAAACTTATGGAGAAAACGTCAACTATTTGATATGGATTTCATTTTTCATGAAATCCCAGAAAAGCATGTTCCGTTTGATTTTGAAACATACTTTAATAGCCCAGAACGTTTCCTTGTAGGAACGACGGATTGTGAAACTGGGCAATCTGTTTATTTTGAAAAAGAAGGAACGAATGATGATGCGCTAAATTTATTACAAGCGTCTAGTTCATTGCCTTTCATTGCACCAGTAGTAAATTACCGTGGTAAGCAATTATTAGATGGTGGGATTTCAGATCCGATTCCAGTTCGTAAAGCGCAAGAGGATGGATTTAAAAAATCAGTCGTTATTTTAACGAGAAATCATGGCTACGCGAAGAAAAAATCAAGGTTTGGATGGGTTGCAGCGAAAGCTTATAAAAAATATCCGAACCTTGTTAACACGATGCTGAATCGTTATGAAGTGTATAATGAAACACTTCACTACATTGAAAAAGAAGAACAAGCTGGGAATTTATTTGTTATTCGTCCAGAAGTGCCGCTTCAAGTAGATCGTATGGAAAAAGATACAGCAAAACTACAAAATTTATACGAGCAAGGCTATGAAGACGCAAAGAGACAATTTGCAGATTTAAAGGCGTTCTTGCAAAAATAAGTATTAGGCTGCGGAGATGGAGTTCTCTGCAGCCTTTTTTGTATTGCTTGCTTATCCGTTACTTTTTAAAAATGTATGAATGTTTAAGTGTTTAAAGAGTTTGTAAAACATCGGGGTTTCTTGTTGAGGAGAATTTATTTGAAGGATATTATGATGATGTAGCGCTACTAAACTATTAAATTTATGAGGTGATTGTTAATGAAAGGAAAAGTTTTTTCAATTACGACTTTAGTATTATTAGCAACATCAATCTCAACAAGTGCATTCTATCCAACTCTAAGCGGTCACAAAAGCGGTAACCTACTATCTTACAGAGCTCAAACTACTACGAATCAAAATGCATCTCGTTGTTCAGTAGCAATTTCTTTTATTAAATCAAATGGAAATAATTCATATATTGAAAGCGCTTCAGACAAATTAGGATCCCATGAATCTGGAAGAGCATTATACGCAAATGTGAGTAATGGTGCATATAACGCCTTTGGTGCAAAAGGACTATACTCGGAGCATTATGCAAATGAGAATAATGACTATCAAGAAGATACACACAAAGGTACTTTTGATAGTAATGGTAACTTACGATTACAGTGGTAAAAAGCATTAAACAGTTGTCTTTATAAATATTTAGATAAGGAGAAGGGGATGTTCATCATCTCCTTCTTATTTAAAAGGAGCACAGACATGTACCTAGCTTTTAAAAATATAAAAAGCAATAAACTGTTTTTCTTAATTCTCCTTATGTCATTTTTTATTTCTTTTCTTTCTATATCAATAGCCGCACTTTTAACAGAGTCTAAACGAAACTTTATATCGGCTTTTCAAATCGGTTTTCCAGAGAAGAACCAAGTTTTAACTGTTCCGATAGCGAATGCAACTGAATTGGAAGAGATAATTCCTTTCATACAAGATACTTTTGTTAAAAGTGATATTTATGTAGAGCATTTAAAAGCATTAAATAGTTCAGGGGCAACAAAGATCATAGCTGTGAATTTAAAAGATGATTATTATTGGAAGCCATATATTTCTGAAGGACAATATTTTCATCGTGAAAATGTAAACGATATGGTTGTTGGCGATCAAACGAATGTAGAGGAGTTATATGAATTTGATGATACATATAAAAAAATAGGAACTATATCAAGAAAAGACAGTGACGTCGGTGTAGCAGGCATATACGTTCCACTTCAAAACTTACCTACTATATCTAAAAAAGGTATTATCGAGAGTAAACAATTACAATTAACAGTTGTTAATCCTATATCATCTATTCATAACGAAATAAAAAAGTTTATGGGTAGGAGTAAAGAAGTGCTTTCGGGAGATGTTTAAATGCTGAATGAACGAGATCTTCAAGAACTACATGTGACACATATAGATCCAGCAAATAAGTATTATTATAAATTTATTCTTGTTGCAATTGTTTCTGGCATTTCTGCGGTTTTATTTTGGATTTATAAAAAAGAAAGAGAGATTTCATTAAAAAAAGCAGTAGGTGCTTCTAATATATCTATCTACTGCGAACTATATATTCAAATTTTGTTTATTTCTCTAGCAGCGATGTTCTTAGTTTTTATTACGTTAGAAATATTTTCGGGAACAATTCATACTTATTTTCAGACATACTTAGTAAAACCGTTAACACTATATGTATTGATATGCAATGTTATTTTTATAATTTTTCTTACAATTTTTGTTACTGTAATTCCAATCAAGCACATTATAAATATATATCCCGGAAAACATTTAAGAACGTAGGAGGTCGTCATGTTTTTTATATTTGATTCTATACGGTCTGTGAAAAAACGGTTGTTACCAAGTTTGATTATAGTAATTTCTTTAATTATTGCATTTTCTTCAGCAATAGAATTTGTTAGTAATCTTTCGGGATATCGAAAAATGATGACGGTAGCAAATAATTTATCGACTCATAAAAATTTCTATGAACTTTATGCGACGCAAGATATAACCTTGTTTAGCGAAGAAAAAGCGAAAAATGATTATCAACATTTCATGCAAGGGTTATCTAATATGATACCAATAACAAATAAAACTAATTATCTGTTCCGTAACTATTCACTTAGTTTAAAAAAAGAAAATGGAACGATAAAGACTCTTATTGTTGATAAAGATATTAATAAGTACTTTCGTATACGAATTTCACAAGGAAGATATTTTGAGGAATCGGAATTTCATAAATCAGTATTTGATATTAGACCTGTTATATTAGGGGCTAATTATATAGAAAAGGTATCTATTGGTGATGTTATACCATCTGGAAAAATGAAGCTAAAAGTAATTGGTTTTTTAGAAAAAAATTCACCATTTACATATCCTCGAAGTGGTGAAATATCGGATAATCGTATTACATTATTAGATGACATGGCGATTTTACCAATTGGAACAGAAGAAATAGAGTTCTATAGTGTAGAACTTTTATACAATGGGTTAATTATAGAAACAAATGATAAGATAAATATAAATGAACTTCAAAAGAAAGTATTAAAGGTAACAGAAGGTAAGGGTTATTCGTATTATGTTACAAATCCGAATAAATTGTTAGAAAACGAAAAACAAGGTATTGATAATATGTCATACCCCTTATTATTAAGCGGTACAGTCTTATTTTTTTCATTTCTATCTATTGTATTAACATCAATGGCAGCACTTTATATGGAGCGTAAAAATATTTCTATTAGATCAGCGTTAGGTGCAAGCACTTTTCAAATATGTCTTCCATTTATTATTGAGTATATGTTGCTATTCGTTTTAGCGATATGTATAGGCATAATGTATTTTCAATGGGAGAATAGCGGAGTAATTGAAATTCAGAAAGGGCTAGAAAATAGTATAGTATCTTTCTTTGGAACGTTAAAAGTCTCTATAGAATCATTGGTTGTTATAGGTGCTTTATCATTTGTAATGATCCTCGTTATATATGCAATCATTTATTTCAATGTACTAAAAATAAAAATACATATATGAAAGAGGTGTTATAGATGATTCAGCTCGCAAATGTGGCTAAGGGATACGGAAAGAGTAATTTTAGTGCTTTACAAGATATTAATCTTACAATAGAAAAAGGCGAAATGATAGCCATTATGGGACCATCTGGTTCTGGGAAATCAACCTTGCTTAACATTATTGGCTTAATTGATAGCCCCTCTACTGGAAAGTATTTTTTAGATGGAATGGATACGAGTACATTCAAGTCAAATTATCATAAGTATAGAAACACGGAAGTTGGTTTTGTGTTTCAGAACTTTTCGCTATTAGATGATTATACAGTTGTTGAAAATGTAATGCTTCCGCTTATATATAGAAGAATTTCTCATAAGAAACGTATGCAAATATCAAAAGAAATGCTGAAAATGGTAGGGCTTGAGAGGCATATTAACAAATATCCTTACGAGTTATCAGGAGGAGAACAGCAAAGAACAGCAATAGCAAGGGCTTTAGCACAAGATACAAAAATTATACTTGCTGATGAACCGACTGGTGCTCTTGATCAAGAAAATGGGGAGAAAATTATGAGTATTTTACAAGAGATTAATAAAGAAGGAAAAACAGTGTTAGTTGTTACACATGATCAAAAGGTAGCTGCATATTGTCAGAGGACGATACGGTTACTTGATGGTTGTATGGTATAATATGGATAATGTTATGTGAAGAGGTGATACATATGGAAAATGTCTATAAAGGACTTAGGCATACTGGGTTTATTATGATGTTTATTTTTGGTAGCGTATTTTTACTTCGCTGGTTTATTCATGATGAAATGTTAATAGATCAACTTATTGGTTTTAGTGTGGGCATAGTAATGGTTATTTCATCAGTTTTCATTCAAAAGTATAGTAAAGAATTAAAGGTAGAAGAGAAGTATTAAAAGGTTATAACCTTCTTCATATTTTGGAGGTGCCTTTATAGTTTGAATGATTGTTGTAAAAGAAAAGTAGAGCATCGGATTTCGATGCTCTACTTTTTTAATGTGGTAAGAATATCAATTGATAAGCAAACAAAATTCCAAATACATATACAAGTGGGTGAACAGCACGGAATTTACCTTTGGCCACTTTCATAAGTGGATATGAAATAAATCCAAGTGCGATACCTGTTGCGATACTTGATGTAAGAGGCATGCTTAAGATTACTAAAAATGCTGGGAATGCTTCATCAAATGCGTCCCAATCGATGTGGCGAACTGAACCCATCATAAGACTACCAACGATAATTAATGATGGAGCAGTAATAGCTGATACACCAGAGACAGCACTTACTAATGGTCCGAAGAATGCTGCTAGTGCGAATAGAACAGCTACTGTAACAGTTGTTAAACCAGTACGACCACCAGCTGCAACACCAGCAGATGATTCAATGTAAGCTGTTGATGGTGTCGTTCCGAATATAGAACCAATAGTTGCTGAGAATGAGTCAGATAGAAGAGCTCGTCCAGCTTTTGGGAGTTTTCCGTCTTTCATAAATCCACCTTGTTGAGCTACCCCAAGTAATGTACCTGTTGTATCAAATAATGTAACAAGGAAGAATGAAAATACAACGCCGTATAATCCGTAGTTAATTACGTCAGATACAGCAGTAATTGGATTTGAAACGATAATTCCTTCTGGTAATCCAGGCATTGATGTAACACCGTTTGAGAATGTTAATTGTCCTGTGAAGAAAGCGATAATACCAGTTAATAGCATACCGATAAATAGTGCGCCATTTACATTTAAAGACATAAGGATAATAGTAATTCCAAGTCCAGCTAATGCTAGTAGAACTGGAGCAGAGTGAAGATCACCAAGTCCAACTAAGTTTGCATCATTTTTTGTAACGATACCTGTTAAACGTAAACCGATAAAGGCGATAAATAGCCCGATACCAGCAGTAATTGCATGTTTTAAGTTTTCAGGAATTGCTTCCATTAATTTTGTACGGAAAGATGTAAATGATAGCAAAATTAAAATCATACCTGCTACGAATACAGCAGAGAATGCAATTGCGAAAGTCATGCCTTCATGCGCTTTTACAACAGAGTAAGAGAAGTAAGCATTTAATCCCATACCTGGCGCGATTGCGATTGGTAAGTTTGTAAAGATTGCCATAAATAATGTTCCGACAACAGCAGCAATAATTGTTGCTGTAAATGCTTGTTCAAATGGAACACCTGCATCTCCAAGGATAACAGGGTTTACGACAATGATATATGCCATTGTTAAGAAGGTAATAATACCTGCCATAATTTCAGTTTTAATAGAAGTTTTATGTTTTGAAAGGTTAAACATATAAACATCCTTTCTGTTTACGAATAATTTTCACAACAGTTATATATAATATTCGTTTTTTATCTATTTTGCAATAGTTTTGCATAAAAAGTTTATAACAATTCATATTTTGTGTCTTAAATTCGAATATTAATCGTAAAACGATGTGTGAATTTCAGCTTTTTATTGTGCACATGCTAAGGAAAAGGAGTTGAAAGCAGCTATGCCACAGCAAAAAAACTTTATAACAATGCCTGCGCAACATCAAAATAAGCAGCCTGGTATTGAATCATTAATGAATCCTCTACCACAGTTTGAAGATCCCAATTATAAAGGTAGCGAAAAGTTAAAAGGAAAGAATGTATTAATTACAGGGGGAGATAGCGGAATTGGACGAGCAGTTTCCATCGCTTTTGCAAAAGAAGGAGCAAATGTTGCGATTGCTTATTTAGATGAGGAAGAAGATGCTAATGAGACGAAGCAATATGTTGAGAAAGAAGGTGTAAAGTGTGTATTGTTGCCGGGTGATTTAAGTGATGAACAGCATTGTAAAGATGTTGTTCAAGAGACCGTCCAGCAGCTAGGTAGTTTACAGGTTTTAGTAAATAATGTCGCGCAGCAATATCCGCAGCAAGGACTAGAGTATATTACAGCAGAACAGCTAGAAAAGACTTTTCGTATTAATATTTTTTCTTATTTTCACGTTGCGAAAGCAGCCCTTTCTCATTTGAAGAAAGGGGATGTCATTATAAATACGGCATCTATCGTTGCATATGAAGGAAATGAAACGTTAATTGATTATTCCGCGACGAAAGGAGCAATCGTAGCTTTTACAAGATCACTTTCTCAATCGTTAGTGCAAAAAGGGATTCGGGTAAATGGTGTTGCACCAGGACCGATTTGGACACCGCTTATTCCATCGAGCTTTGATGAGAAGAAAGTCTCTCAGTTTGGGAGCAATGTCCCAATGCAAAGGCCTGGTCAACCATATGAGTTAGCGCCGGCATACGTATATTTAGCGTCTGGTGATTCTTCTTATGTTACTGGACAAATGATACATGTAAATGGGGGCGTTATTGTAAATGGATAGTTTTCATTTATAAGAGCAAAGTAATGTTAATTCCACTTATTATAGTGAGCGCTAGGGGGGATATAGCTGAAAAAGTTATGTTTCGTCATACTATTATTTTTCATCCTACCGGTTAGTGCTTTTGCTAATACAGATCATTTAATATTAGTGAATCTTACGACAAATCAGTTGTCTTTTTTTGAGAATGGAAATTATACAAAAACATTTCCAGTAACGACTGGAAGAGATCGTACACCTACGCCTGAAGGTAACTTTTGTATTATAACTAAATTTAAAAATAAAGAATACCATCGAAAAAAAATACCTGGGGGTGCACCGAATAATCCTCTCGGTACGAGGTGGCTTGGACTAGATAAGAATGAATATGCGATTCACGGGACAAATCGGGAATGGACGATTGGAAGTAGGGAATCAAATGGTTGTATTCGCATGCATGACAGGGATATACAATGGTTATATGACAGAGTACAATTACAAACAAAAGTAATCATTTCTCGTTTTCATACGAGCCCCGAATATGAAGCGAATAAGCTTGGTTATCGGGTTGTGAGCTGGAATAGTCGGAAAATAGAAGAAGAACAAATTGGAGTACTTACGCTAGTAGACCGCGCGGATATATATTGGCAAGAACCAAATGGACAGTTAACAAAAGTGAAAACGGTATTGCCAAATGAAAGATATCCAGTGTACTCAAAACGAAAAGATGGAATATATTATATAGGAAACAATTTGTATATTATAGATGAAACAGGAGAGAAAATTCGTTACGAGCAAATTCCTTCTTCGATTTTAAGTAATATATATAAACGGAAATACAATGTTCCGTAATGGCTACCGTTTTATAGACGGTAGCTTATTTATACTTGGAGTTTAACTGCAACTATTATATTTTGCTGAATATAATACAGTACAGATAGGGGGCGGTTATATTATGAAAAGTGAATTTGCGTTTAAAGTTTTTTTAGTAACGACCTGTTTATTTATCGTGTATTTATATGCGTTTCTCGTCTTTTCTTTTTATGTTCCATATGTTGATTTAATATTGTTCTTCGGATTTATTTGGGCGTTTGTGAAAGCGAGGGAAGGAGAGAAGAGTATATATCGGCGCATTACCTTATGCGGGACGGCCGTTCTCGTTATTTTGTACTTTTTTATTATGCATGATTTTTGGAGGGGAATGTAAAAAGCATACGATTAATCGCATGCTTTTTTTGTTTAATATTTAGGCTTAAATGTATGACAACAAGTTTCTACACTCGTTGCTACAGAACTTTCTAGCGTCTCGTTTGTTAAAACAGCAGCTGTATATGAATCATTTTCAGTTTGACCAGTTTCATCTGCATCAGGCTGAACGATGATCGCACTTGCTTGACAAAAGTTACCTTGTCCCCAAAAAGAACAGTTGGAAACAGAACATCTTACTTCTGGCATAAAACCCCCTCCTTATACATTAGTGTGGGATTTTACACCCATTTCATGTGTAGAAGGAGTTTCCTTTTCTAGTTACTTTTTCGTTTGCTCAAGCCATTCTTTTAATTTATCTTTCGGCTGTTCACCGCTAATACGGCTCACTTCTTTGCCATCTTTAAAATGAATGATTGTTGGTGTTCCTTGAATTTTATATTCATCCCAAGGAGCATCTAATTTTTCAATATCCATAACTTTCATATCAACGTTTAAGTCTTTAGCCATTGGCACTAGGACAGGAGATAATTTTTGGCAATGAACGCAAGATGTTTGATAAAAGTATACTGTTTCTTCTTTTTTCTCTTTTAAGTTCTTTTGAAGATCTGAAAGAGAGATTTTATTTGTGTAGTAGTCAGGACCGTTTGTCTTACTTTCAGTAGGATTATCAATCTTTTGGCTAGTAGCATTTTTTTCTTCCATTTGTGTGACAGCGAAAATTGCTACGAACAAGGCGATAATAATACCACCAAATATAAGCATTTTTTTCATTCTTTCATCTCCTTATTTGTTTTTGATGACAATAAAGCTACAAACAGCGATTGTAATAAAGCCGATAAGTGCTAAAAACGGGATTGTAATAAAACCAAACCAGTTTATAAATTCTCCGGTGCAGGGTACACGACCGCAAGCTGCTCCAGCAGCTGAAAACGCTGGGACTTTTTGAATTGCATAGTGATATAAAGAAATACAAGCACCAATACTTGCAATTGGTAAAGAATAACTTGCGATGCGATAATCTTTTTTTGCTACAGCGATACCGAGCCATAAAACGAATGGATACATAAAAATACGTTGATACCAACAAAGTACACAAGGCTCAAATTTCATGATTTCGGAAAAATAAAGACTTCCCAGTGTAGCGATAAAAGAAGCTCCCCATGCGGTAAGTAAAGCATATTCTTGCTTTTTTTCTCGTCCCATATTTTATACCTCTCTTATAATAGTTACATACTAAATTATAGTATGAAGTGGTATGGAAAAGAAAGAAAAAATATGTTTATCAATAAAAGTTTTATGAGGAGAAACTTTTATTGATATAAAAATTTAAAAAAAGCGCCATTCTCCGGAAGAGAATAGCGCTATAGTTTACATTTGAATTTGTTCTACTTCTTCTACATGCGACTTTTGGGATGCGTGGTCAATATATTGAAATAGGAGCTGCAATTGTTTATCAACTTCTGGCAGTTCCTTGCTGTATTGATAAGCGTGTAAAAAATGCTCAATACGCTTAGAAAATAATTGATCGTTCGTTTGAACCATGAGAACGAGTAATTTATCCCAATTACAGCAATACGTGTAATAGAGAGCTTTATCATAGTCGTTATATGTTTGCACTGTGTACCCTCCTTACCGAGAGTTATATATAGTGTGTGATAAGTAAGAAGAAATACACTTGAAAGAATTTGTTAAGAAAAAATGAGAATGAAAAGAAAAAACGAGGAATTCCCTCGTTTTTTAAGCTTTTGGCATTGGCGTAGGTGTTGGTTTGCCATAGCCTTCTTTGTATTTATTATCGATATAGTTACGAATTTCAAGCGTTGATTTTCCTTTTTGTTTCATGGAAGCAGATTCAACTGCAATTTCTAGGCAATTGACGCAAGTCGTTGCATGGGAGTCCCAAACAACTTCACCATTCTTTTTAATTTCACGAATAAAGCAGTTTTTATTATTTTTATGTCCTACACTTTCACCGCAACCACAATAGCATGGAATCCAATCTAATAGCTCTGCATTTTGTCCAGCGACGGTGTAGATATCTTTCATTTGTGGATCAAGCTTATCTAGGAAGGTTGGAAGTGTGTCGACTCCTTTTGTTTTCTCTTGAATGTCAGCTTGCTGAGTGTGCGATGCGTGGTCATGTTCTTCTTGTTTTGATTCAGAAGATTTTTGGTCATTTGTACCAGTACTTCCGCATCCAGCAAGAATTAAGCTTAGTACTGCAAGTAAAGAAAATACATACTTTTTCATTCGCTTGTCCCCTTTACAAATGTATTAATCAAATTGTATCAGAGATTACGGTGTATCGGTTGAAGATTTTTTTGACTAATTTTTGAAGCGCCATCTTAGCGAATGGAATAGAAATAAAATTGGGATATAAGCGTATACAATATATAAACCCGCTTGAGATAGTACGGTATTTAATGTGTTGATACTTTCACGGTTTGTGAAAAGTAGAGAAGCTGAAAATATGATGAAAATAAAAAACGGTAATGTAAATTTAAATGAAATATGAAAGGAACGCTTCATCGTTTGACATGATGACCAAATGGTTAAGCAAAGGTTTGGTAAAATAATTAAAAACCAAACGAAAATAATAATATATTCAAAGCGCTGAATAAAAGGAACTTTAATTATTTTTAACATCGTTAAAGTAGGCCAAATAGTACGGTTTAATTGTCCCTCGCTGTAATACATAAAAGATACGATAGCTAAAACTACATAAATTAAGGTGCTAAAAGCAATTCCAGCATGGGCCCATCTTTTTAAAGATTTTCCTTTTTCAATAAAGGGATAAAAGATAAGAATTGTTTCAAACCCTAGAAATTCCAATGCAGAGTGTTTTGCAGATATAAGCATGTCAAAAGGTGAATGTGTAAAAATAGGTAAAATATTACGAAAATGTGCATACTTCATCGGATAGATTAAAAAGAATACAACGAACATAGGAAGAACAATACCCCAAAAACATATCCCTGTCACAGAACGGAAGCCACCTTTTATAATGTAGTAAGTGACTAATAAAAACATAAGCGTAAGTTTCCATAACTTAATGGTAGGGAAAATCCAAACTTGTATCACTTCCATATATGTACGAAGAACAGTAAGGCAAAATAATAAGCAATAAAGAGTGAAAATTACAGAAAATATAGAGCCAACCCATTTTCCAAAGGTTGTTGTATGAATACTAATTAAATCTCCGTCTTTTTCAAGCATTTTTAACATACAAAACAGTACAATATGAGTTGCAATACCTGCAATAATAAGAGAAATCCAAGCATCATAACCTGCATTTTTCAAAATTACACGTTGATATCCGAGAATTCCTATACCAATCTGGAGAGAATGCAATAAAATAAATGCAAAATATGGAGATACTGTCTTTGTTTTATTCATTGTATTCATTGCTTATTTCACCTCACTATTCTCCGATTCCAGATTGTACAATATTAAGATCTAAATTTATATCTACCGCTACATTTTTATACATATTTCGAATTTGTTTTATATTCCATTTTCTCGTATGGCTTCTAATTTCATCTCGTATTCCTAACGGATCAATTTCCTTTTCTTGAAATTGTTTTATTAAATCTTCACAGTCTTTTTCGACATTTCGTTCAATTTGTTTTTTTATATAGTTGATATTTGTTTCTTTTCTTAAATCAATCCAATTAGGAGAGTTTTTAATTAATCCATTTAATTTTAAATGGATTTTTACTTTTGGTATGTCGCCAGTTTGATCTATATCATATTTGTTTTTCCCAGCTAAGTTTTGTATCACAACTATACCTTTATGTTTATCCTTTTTTATTGCTGCTTCGTAACGTCCATTTTTCGTAGGATTAATAAGTAATTTTGCTAAAACAGAATGTCTTTTATCCGTATACATGACGACTTTATCGCCTTTTAAAAAGGCAAGTCCTTTGACAGCGACAGAATGATTATCGTCCATTTTAATATAAGGAACATAGGCATCACATACAGAAGAGTAATAATTATATAAAAAAATGTTTAATTCAGTTTGTGGAATGTTCTCATTTCTTATATTTTGCTCGAGTAAATCAGCAATATATAAAGACCCATTTTTTTTTCCGTAATTTAAAAGCTCTTCAGCCGATCCATCTACAATTGCTAGTTGTACATCACGCCCGATATTTGGGTCACGTTGTAAGTTAGTAATAATCTCTCCCATTCCGCGTTCCCCTAGAGCCTTTCCAAATAGGACGACACGCATTTGACCTACAACAACATTGTGAGGAGATTTCGCATTTAATCGTGAAGCAATTGTTTCAAGTGAACGGGCAGATGTTGTTTGCGTCTCTGGTTTAGACTTTACACCATGTGTGTACTCTGGGAATAGAATAGTTCCTTGGAATTTTTTGTTTTTTGTGATGTCAAATCCAGCAATATGAATAATACGCTGTGCATCCACTATATACGTTTGTGTACAGCCAGTTTGTAAAACGAAGAAGATAATGATAAGGTGCAATAAAATTTTTTTCATTCATTCTCACCATCACGTTTTTGCTTCGATTTGTTTGGATTGTAGCGCCATTTTGATTTTGGTCTAAGAAAAGAAGGTCTTTGTGCCGTTTGACTAAATGGTAATCGAAGAAAACCTTCTGCTGTACCTAAACCACGAAATGGATATAAAGGTAACAAATAAGGTGATCCAAGCGATTTTAATTTAATTAAATGAGCTAAAATAAATACAAATCCGACAGCGAGGCCTAATCCTCCGAATGCACCGGCTAAGAGAATAAGCGGAAAGCGTAACAACCGGATAGTAGAAGACATCTTTACAGTCGGTGTTGTGAAAGATGCAAGGGCGGATAAAGCAACTGCAATTAATAAAATTGTACTTGTTAAAGCTGCTTCAACAGATGCTTGGCCAATTACAATCCCCCCAACAATCCCGATCGTTTGTCCGACTTTTGTTGGTAAACGCGCCCCTGCTTCACGAAGCAATTCGATTGTAATTTCTAAAAAGAGTGCTTCTAGAATAGGAGGAAAAGGTACGTTAGCTCTCGAGAAAATAATAGGACCTAGTAGATCGGCAGGGATCATTTGATAATGATATGTTAAAGCCGCTGTATAAATAGCGGAGGAAAAAAGAGAAAATATAGCTCCGAAAAAACGAATAATACGAAAGAACGATCCAATCATCCACGGTAAATAATAATCTTCTGGTGAAATGAAAAAATCCAGTAACGTTGTTGGTCCTGATAAAGCATATGGAGAACCATCTGTTAAAATTAAAACTTCCCCGTTAATTAATGCAAATCCAGCTCGATCTAATCGTTCTGTAGGTAATAGAACAGGAAAAGGTGAATTGCTATTATCACTAATAAATTGCTCAATCATAGTTGAATCAAATGGGACATCAAAGTCAATGTCTTCTAGCCGTTGAATTGCGGTGTTGACAAATTGTTCATTTGTAATTCCTTCTATATAAGCAACTGCTACTTTTGTTTTTGATATAGATCCGACGGTAACTTCTTTAAAAATGAGTTGCTCCGTTACGATATTTCGGCGTAATAAGTGGATATTTGTATCAAGGTTTTCAACGAAACCGATTTTAGGCCCGATTACGCTATACTCATTTTCTGTATCGTTATATAATCGTTTTCCTAAAACAGTACTTTCGGCACGAATTAAAGCATATTGATCAGGATTCGAATTGTTTTTTAAGCGTATTAAAATATATCCACCTAATAATTTTTCACGAATATCATCAATAGAAGGGGAGGTAATAATGTCTTCAATAGAGATAATATTACATAAATCAGAGATGTTTTGGATTTGTTCCGATTCCTTTTTTATAGGAGTTAAAATGAATTGTTTAATAATAAGTGCTTCCACGACAGATTTATAATAAAACAAGCACAACGTTTCATCTTTAAGTATGTTATAAGAGACAAAATCGCTTGATTCTTTCATGGTTTGTATAAATTCTGGGATAGAACAAAGTGTTTTTGTATTAGTCTTTTTTGATTTCTTAGATGATAAACCGAACATTTTCTCACCCCTAACTTACATCATTTACTTGTGTTAGTTTTTGGGAAAGACGGGAATTTATACTTAAAAATTGAAAGTTCATAAAGAAAAGGAAGAGTAGTGAAAGCCTCTTCCTTTTTAGCATTTTAATTTGTTTTTTGTTCTTTAATAGACTTCACTAATTTCATCATTTCCGCTCGTATATCTTCTCTTTTTACATTTAATTTTTCGGCAATTTGTTTAATGTCCATTCCATCTTTTTTCATTTTTAATACATCATCAAGAGGGGTATTGCTTTTTTGAGAGATGATTGTTAACACAGTAAGATGACGCAATTTGATGTTATATTCTTTCATTTTTTGCTTTAGCTGATCAGGTGTGGATTTTTGCATAGTTGCTAACTGTTGTAGCAGTGCTTGCTTTGTTTCTTTATTCATATGATGCTTTTTCAGCTTACTTGGATCTACACCGAAATGCTCGGCTGTTTTCTCCCAAGATTTATTTTGCTTATAGTAAGCTAAAACATCTTTTATTTCTTTATTACTAATTCTTGCAATATGAGCAGCTTTCCAAATTTCATGTTTGTTATAGCCGAGTTTTTCTAGCGATTGCATTTCTTCTTCTGGAATTGGTTTATGGTGATGCATTGTTACTTCTTTTGGTGTGGCAGCGGATGTAGGGAAGGTGGATATCCCGCATAATAATGCTGCCATAGTCATACAAACAGCGATTTTTTTGTACATGTAAACTCCTCCTAGATGGATAATGTAGAAAACTGTACATATATCATTTCCATAAAATGTGAAATACTTGTGAACAAATCAAGTTTTTTTATTCACAGTATGAAATGACGTTTTTAGAAGTTTTCCAACATAAAACATTGATTAATAGTAAAAAACTAAGGTATAATCGAAATTGAAAATCAATATCAATGATGACGATAAACTTATACATATAGATAAAAATAAGGGAGAGATAAATATGACTACATATACTTCCATCGCTAATGTGATTAAAGAAAGACGCTCTGTTCGTACATTTACAGACAAAGCAGTAGAAAAAGAGTTATTAATTGAACTATTAAACGATGCAACATGGGCACCAAATCATAAGCACCGTGAACCATGGAATTGTAAACTATACATTGGAGAAGGCCGCAAGAAATTAGTAGATGCAGTATTAAACTCTTTCACAGAAGAAGAAAGAGCGAAACGCGGTAAAATTTTATCAGATCGTTTTTTAAGCACGCCTGCACAAATCGTTGTATATATAAATGAAGATCCGCGTCAAATTCAGCGTGACGAAGATTACGCTGCAACATGTGCATTTATGCAAAACTTCCAACTTCTTGCTTGGGAACGCGGATTAGGTTGCGTTTGGAAATCTGGCGGATTAAACTACAATCCATTATTTATAGAAGGAATCGGTTTAACAAGAGGTCAACGTATCGTTGGAATTCTTCATATCGGCTATTTCGATAAAGCACCAGAAGGAAAAGCTCGTACTCCGATTACGGAGAAGATGGAGATTATTGAAGGTTAATAGATAAGACATTCTCGTTTTTGCGGGGGTGTCTTTTTATTATGCAATCAATCCTCATGAAAGCTTGTTCTTCGTCATACACTTTCTTAAGGGAAAGTGTAAGGAGGGAAAATAATGAGAGCAAGTGACGATAAAGCACTGCAATATGCGATTGCGGAAATTACGGAAATTGCGACTGGATTTGGGCTTGATTTTTATCCGATGCGTTATGAAATATGTCCAGCGGAAATTATTTATACATTTGGTGCATATGGGATGCCGACAAGGTTTTCACATTGGAGTTTTGGAAAACAATTTTTCAGAATGAAATTACAATACGATTTAGGACTTAGTAAAATATACGAACTCGTTATTAACTCTGATCCATGTTACGCCTTTTTATTAGATACGAACTCTTTAATTCAAAACAAATTAATTGTAGCGCACGTTTTAGCACACTGTGACTTCTTCAAAAATAATATTCGTTTTTCAAATACGAAGCGAGATATGGTAGAGAGTATGGCCGCAACAGCGGACCGTGTGAAAGCGTATGAGCATAAGTACGGAAAAGCAGAGGTAGAAACATTTTTAGATGCAGTACTTGCCATTCAAGAGCATATTGATCCGTCGCTTATGCGTCCGAAGCTCGCATGGAGTATTGATGATTTAGAAGAGGAAGAAGTAGAAAAGAAAAAGGTATCGCAATACGATGATTTATGGAATTTAGATAACCGAAATAAAAAACAAGAGCGCTCTAATATACGTAAAAAGAAGAAAATCCCACCGCAACCAGAGAAGGATTTACTTCTCTTTATTGAAGAATATAGCCGTGAGTTAGAAGATTGGCAGCGTGATATATTAACGATGATGCGCGAAGAAATGTTATATTTTTGGCCGCAGCTTGAAACGAAAATCATGAACGAAGGCTGGGCGTCCTACTGGCATCAACGCATACTTCGTGAAATGGACTTAACATCTGATGAAGCAATTGAATTTGCGAAATTAAATGCAGGTGTTGTACAGCCATCAAAAACAAGTATTAATCCATACTACCTAGGTATTAAAATCTTTGAAGATATTGAAGAACGGTACAACAATCCGACTGAAGAAATGAAGCGACGGGGCGTAAAACCAGGATCGGGCCGTGACAAAATGTTTGAAGTACGCGAAATTGAATGGGACGTATCGTTCCTAAGAAACTACTTAAATAAAGATCTTGTTATGCGAGAAGATATGTACTTATTCCAGCGCCAAGGAAAAGAATATAAAGTAATAGATAAAGAATGGGAAAATGTGCGTGATCAACTCGTAAATATGCGTACAAATGGTGGCTTCCCATACTTAGTAGTAGAAGACGGAGACTACTTAAAAAACGGAGAGTTATACATTAAACATAGTTACGAAGGAATCGAGCTCGATTTAAAATATTTAGAAAAAGTATTACCATATCTTCATCAACTATGGGGAAGAACGGTGCATATGGAGTCCATTGTGGAGAGTAAGGGCGTTGTGTTTTCTTATGATGGTAAGATGGTGCATCGGAAGTATGTGTGAGGGGAAGAACGGACATAGGATACTGTGTCCGTTCTTTTTATTTGGAACCAAGTTAAATATGCTATTCTTGAAAAAAGGGAGTTATATAGAGAAATGGAGTGATTTAAATGAGCAAAATAGGGGTATGTAAGGTTGATATTACGCCGCCTGTAGGTATTGATTTTGTCGGATATCATAGAGAGACAGGAATAAATAATATTGAAGAGCGTATTTATGGGACAGTTTTTGTATTTGAAAAAGATGAAATGAAAACTGTGTTTATAAGTATCGATAATATTGGGATATTAGTAGAAGATACGAATATGATCCGTGAGCGAGTAGCAAGTGGGCTTCATGTGCCATTTGAGCGAATAACGGTTGTTTATACTCATACGCATTCCGGTCCAGAGACAGTCGGTGATGATCCGCTAGTGCAGTCGTATAAAATGATTTTAGTAAATAATGTAGTACATGGTGCTGTTACTGCAAATAACAATTTAAAACGATGCGAAGTTGGATGGGGTGTTACGACAGGTGATATCGGTGTAAACCGACGAGAGAGAACATCTGATGGAAAAGCAAAGATGGGAACAAATATTGAGGGTGTTGTCGATAAACGAATTGGCATGCTGGCAATCAGAAATGCTGAAACAAAGGAGCTATCTGGGATTATAGTATTTTGTACTGCGCATCCGAATGTTTTAAAAGGTGATAGCGATGAATTATCAGCAGATTATCCTGGAATAACGAGAGAGATTCTAGAGCAGATAGTGAACTGCCCTGTTATTATTGTTCAAGGTGCCGCTGGAAATGTGAATGCGAAATATCGCGGTTCAAGGGAAGCGTTAAAACAAATGGCTTACATACTTAGTGGACATGTATTAACGATGTTACCAACAGTTACATATAGTCCAATTGTAAAATTAAGGACAGTTTCAAGTATGATGCAAATGAAGTTGAAGGATATTCCTGAAATTGATGAGATACGAAGCATGGCTCGATTAGCCGAGAAGCAGTGGGGCGTGAATACGGATGAATGGCTTGCTATCGTATTAGAGAAATATAGGCAAGGTATTCGGAAGTTACGTATAGATTTAGAAGTTCAACTGTTTCAAGTTAATGATGGTATGTTTTCAGGTATACCGATGGAACCTTTTTCAGAAACTGCCTTAGCAATGAAAGAGAGCCTTCAAAATGAATTGGCTTTCTTTGGTGGATATATGAACGGATATATTGGTTATTTACCGACAAAAGACGAATATGCATATGGCGGATATGAAGTAGAATTAAGTCCTATTGTGTATGGAACAGTTACAAATTTGTTAATGCCACCGGGAGAGAATACTGCGGAGTTGATTGTGAAAAAGGTTATGGATTTATGTAATATGGTGAAACTTTAATGAGACAGATTTTTGAACGCAGAGTAAAGAATATGACTAATTGTGTGGTTTTGTTAAGTTAACATAATTAATAGTGATTATCATTATTAATTACGTTGACTTTTAAAAAAAGAAAAACTAGAATTTATAAAGGGATCTTCAATTGTTCGCTATCATTTGTATAGGAGGTAAGTTATGTTGTATAGCTTTATTTCTATAAGATGTAGGTTGGCTCTTTATAGTTTTGGTGTTCTTTTAATCTTTTTTGTATAGTATTTTTGGTGAATCAAAAGGTGTATGCAGAAGATGTACCGTGGACATCAGTTTCAAATGAGGGAGAACGTGTACTTTTTCAAGAACAATCTTTGTATAGTAATGATCGAAGGGGAGAAGATCTTGTTTCGCCTTCATTTGAAGGGCGTAAACATGGTAGGGAAGATTGGGGATACTTATTAAGAGACAGTAATTTTAATTATCCATCTAATATCCTTACACATTCTATAATAGGAAGAGATGATCGAATTAGAGTTACTGATACAACTTTGTATCCTTATAGGGCTATAGTACACATAGTAATTCAATTTAATGGACAAGAGGTTTATGGGTGTACAGGAGCGCTAATTAGTAAAGATACAGTATTTACAGCTGGGCACTGTGTTTACAATAAAAAGCTTGGTGGATGGGCAAAAAATGTTATTGTGACTCCTGGTAGAAATGGAAACCAAGCACCGTATTTGCCTTATAGTTGGACAAAGCTTTATTCAGTAAGTGGATGGACTGATGATGGAGATTCGGAATTTGATTATGGAGCCATTAAATTAAATGGATCTCCTGGAGATTATACAGGGTGGTTAGGATATAGAACTACTAATGTAGAGTCTCCAAAGGGGGTTACTCGCAGTAGTTCCAGGGTATCCGTGTGATAAAGTAGGAAATGAAAAATATACTATGTGGACAGATTATGGACCAATTGAAGGCACTAGTCCTAGAATTTTAACATATAGGATGGACACTTATGGATGTCAAAGTGGAGCACCCGTATATCATGACTATTCTCGTACGGGTGTAACAATAATAGCTACCCATACAGTAGGAAGTAATTCTTGGAATTCTGGAAACCGGGTGACAGACGATGTTTTTAATAATCTTAAAAAATGGTCTGAATAAATATAATAAGCTTTTATGGATTTTATTTTGTGTATTGGTCATAATCGTAATGACTAGTTATATAGTAAATAATGAAAAGAAGTTTAGTAAGGTTGTTAATTCTGTAACTTTTCACGTGAAAAATAAAGAAAAACAGCCAATAAAAGATTTTGAAATTATACTTATGAAAGACGAATCACCTGAACCCAGTAAAGAAATTGGGATCTCAATAGGGAAAACAGACGAAGAAGGAAAAGTTATTTGGAGGAATGTGAGAACGGGAAAATATATCGTATTTTTGCCAAATAACGAGACACAGATGGTTATGATTAATGATAGAGGTGCAACGAAAAAAATAAATATATCATTGTAGAAAAAGAGTCCATTGGGATTCGTTTTCTCAGGTTGTGGCATTAAAGAATTTTACGTGGAATGGATCTAACCTTATGTGAAGAAGCTATTGATTTTGAAACTTTAAATACAGGTGTATTTAAATTTTCAAAACACGTATTTATACATTGGTTTAATCGTGCAGAAAGTTATAGAACTATACGCAAAAGAACTTGGAGGTATCTAAGTTCTTTTTTATTTGTTTCAAATTTGTGAAAGAAAGACATACTGATTGAAATTAAATTTTTTACACTCTATCATATACCCATACAGGTATAGGTTTTTGTTTAATGCATGAGGAAATTAAATAATAAATAACATGGAGGTTTGAAATATGTCTAGAAAAATTGTTGTAGTAGGCGGAGTTGCTGGCGGGGCATCAGTAGCTGCAAGGCTTCGTCGTTTAAGTGAGGAAGATGAAATTATTATGGTTGAACGCGGTGAATACATTTCGTTCGCAAACTGTGGATTGCCATATTATATTGGCGGTGTCATTACAGAAAGACAAAAGTTATTAGTACAAACTGTTGAAAGGATGTCAAAACGTTTTAATTTAGATATACGTGTATTGAGTGAAGTTGTAAAGATTAATAAAGAAGAGAAAACAATTACGATAAAGAATGTAACTACAGATGAAACATATAACGAGGAATATGATGTTTTGATTCTTTCACCAGGGGCGAAACCAATTGTTCCACCTATTCCGGGCATTGAAGAAGCGAAGGCGTTGTTTACGTTACGAAATGTACCTGATACAGATCGTATAAAAGCGTATATTGATGAGAAGAAACCACGTCATGCGACGGTTATTGGTGGAGGATTTATTGGAGTGGAAATGGTTGAGAATTTAAGAGAACGCGGGATTGATGTTACTCTTGTAGAGATGGCGAATCAAGTAATGCCACCAATCGATTATGAAATGGCAGCATACATACATGAACATATGAGAAATCACAATGTTGAGCTTGTTTTAGAAGATGGTGTAGATGCGTTAGAAGAAGACGGGGCTATTGTACGTTTAAAAAGTGGCTCAGTTATAAAAACAGATATGATTATTTTAGCAATTGGTGTACAACCAGAGAGTAGTTTAGCGAAAGAGGCAGGATTAGCATTGGGAGTTAGAGGAACGATAAAGGTAAATGAGAAATTTCAAACATCTGACCCATATGTATATGCAATTGGTGATGCGATTGAAGTGAAAGATTTTGTTACAGAAATAGAAACGCTGATTCCTTTAGCGTGGCCAGCTAATCGTCAAGGTCGCATGTTAGCAGATATTATTCATGGTCATACGGATTCTTTATATAAAGGTACGATGGGAACTTCTGTGGCTAAAGTTTTTGATTTAACAGTTGCTTCGACTGGAGTGAATGAGAAAATATTAAAACGACTAAATATACCCTATGAGGTAGTACATGTACAGGCAAATTCTCATGCGGGATATTATCCGAATGCTACGCCTGTGCTAATAAAATTAATCTTTAATAAAGAAAGTGGAAAAATTTATGGAGCGCAGGCGTTAGGGCGTGATGGTGTAGATAAGCGTATTGATGTTATTGCAACGGCAATGAAGGCAAACTTAACTGTAATCGATTTGCCGGATTTAGAATTATCATATGCCCCGCCCTATTCTTCTGCAAAAGACCCAGTAAACATGGTGGGGTATGCGGCAAGTAATATAGTAGATGGTTTTGTGGACACAGTGCAATGGCATGAAATAGATCACATTGTTAAAAATGGTGGATATCTTATTGATGTTCGAGAGCCTAATGAACTAAAACAGGGAATGATTAAAGACTCTATTAATATTCCGTTAGATGAATTACGTGATCGATTGGATGAAGTGCCAATGGACAAAGAAATATATATCACTTGCCAACTTGGTATGAGAGGGTATGTTGCAGCGCGCATGTTAATGGAAAAAGGATATAAGGTAAAGAACTTAGATGGTGGCTTTAAATTATACGGAACAGTAGTACCAGAACGTGTTGTATATTAATATTTTTTCATCTTCCACTTCAAAATTTGGTGGAAGATGAAAGCCTATATAGTAAGGTTTCACTTCTTGTTTTGTGAACATATAAGATAAATATTAAAAATAGGGGTTTACAAAATACCCTATAGGGTATAATATATTGTCATAGGTTATAAATAGTGACATAATGGTAATGAGGTGATTATAGAATGGAATATAATCAAGATATGAAAAATAGATTGAAACGTATTGAAGGTCAAGTTCGTGGTGTACTTCGTATGATGGAAGAAGGAAAAGATTGCCGAGAGGTTATTACACAGTTAACGGCATCTCGTTCTGCACTTGATCGTACAATTGGACTTGTTGTTGGGACAAATTTAGAGCAATGTTTGCGTGAGCAGTTTGAAAGCGGTAATGCTTCAAATGAAGAGTTAATTAAAGAAGCTGTTCAATTACTTGTAAAAAGCCGATAATCTGTCAGACATAATTGTTGACAGATTTTCAAAAACATTTTAATATACCCCTACAGGTATATGTATATAAGTTGTGGAGGAATCAATTATGAGTATAAAAGTGGATATGAGTTTAGATTGTAAAGGGTTGGCTTGTCCGATGCCGATTGTGAAAACGAAGAAGGCGATAGAAGGATTAGCACCAGGGCAAGTAATTGAAGTTCAGGCAACAGATAAAGGATCTACGGTAGATATAAAAAGTTGGGCGGGTAAAGTAGGACATCAATATATCGGGACGAAACACGAGGATAATGTATTGGTGCATTATGTTAGGAAAGCAAACGAGCATGAAGTGAATGAAATTGTGAAATATCCACATACAATTACGAATGCAGAATTACAGTCTATATTGTCTCATGGAGAAGAGAGCATTGTATTAGATGTTCGCGAAGCAGCGGAATTCGCTTTTGGTCATATTCCATCGGCTATTTCAGTTCCATTAGGCGAACTTGGTAGTGCGGAATTAGATCAGACGAAGCAAATTTACGTCGTTTGTCGAACTGGTAACCGTAGTGATGTAGCTTGTCACATGTTGAAAGAGAAAGGTTATGCAAATGTGAAAAATGTCATCCCAGGCACGTTAGAGTGGAAAGGGAATGTTGAAAAATAAAATTTTTTAAATAAAAATATACCTACGGGGGTAATGAGATGAATGTTAAAGCATTACAAGCAAAAGATGTGGCAGAGAAAGTGTTATTCGGAGAGTTATTCATTTTAGATGTTCGTAATGAGGCGGATTATGAAGATTGGAAAATTGAAGGGAAACAAGTTTCTTCTATTAATAGACCTTACTTTGACTTGTTAGATGGTGTAGATCATATTGTAAGTGAATTACCTAAAGATAAAGATGTTTTAGTAGTATGTGCAAAAGAAGGGTCTTCTATATTTGTAGCAGAGCAATTAACAGAGGCTGGATTAGAAAATATTTATTATTTAGCTGGTGGCATGAAGGCTTGGAGTGAATATGTAAAGCCTATAAAAGTTGGAGATTTAAAAAATGGTGGAAGTATGTATCAGTTTAACCGCCTTGGAAAAGGCTGTTTATCTTATATGGTCGTTTCAAATGGTGAAGCAGCAGTTATTGATGCAGTAAGAACAGTTGAAGCATATGAAGAATTTGCGAAAGAGCATGGCGTTACGATTACGAATGTAATGGATACACATTTACATGCAGACCATATTTCCGGAGGACGTAAGTTAGCGGAAAAGGTAGGTGGTACGTATTGGTTACCACCAAAAGATGCAGAGGAAGTTGTTTTCTCATACGAACCGCTTGTTGAAGGATCTGTTATTACGGTGGGGGGTACTAAAATTGTAATTGACGCATTATACTCACCAGGGCATACGATTGGAAGTACGTCATTCATTGTAGATGATTCTTATTTATTATCAGGCGATATTTTATTTGTAGATTCAATTGGGCGTCCTGATCTTGCTGGTAAGGCTGAAGATTGGGTGAGTGATTTACGTAATACTTTGTATAGCCGATATAAAGAGCTATCTCAAAATTTAGTTGTGTTACCGGCTCATTATTCAAAAATAAGTGAAATGAACGAAAGTGGTATCGTTAGTGCAAAATTAAAAGATTTATTTGAGCATAATGCAGGATTAAATATTGAGGATGAGGGAGAGTTCCGTAAAGTTGTAACAGAAAACTTACCACCTCAGCCAAATGCATATGAAGAAATTCGTCAAACCAATATGGGTAAAATTCACCCAAGTGTGGATAAAGAGCGTGAAATGGAGATTGGTCCAAATCGTTGTGCAGTGCACGAATAATGAAATAAATAAAAAATGGAGGAATTGATGATGAATATAAAACAAGTGTTAGATGCGAAAGGTTTAGCATGTCCAATGCCGATTGTAAGAACAAAGAGAGCAATGGATGCTCTACAAACTGGAGAAGTGTTAGAAATACATGTAACGGATAAAGGATCAGTTAAGGATATTCCAGCGTGGGCAAATAAAAGTGGTCATGACATCGTAAAGCATGTAGAAGAAGCTGAGGTGCTGAAGTTTTGGATTAAGAAGGCGTAGCATGTTTATAAATGTAGAGAGGTTGGTTATATGAACACAATATTAAGTACGCTTTTCATTGTACTTGCTGCATGGTTTGTTATTTCACGATTTTTACCAGTGAAAGGTGTTCAAAATATAAATGGCAAAGAATTGAAAAGTATAGTGGGGAAAAAGGGGAAGTATTTTATTGATGTCCGTACAGTAGGTGAATATAGAGGGAATCATATGAAAGGCTTTCAAAATATCCCCCTAAATGATCTAGCAAGTAAGGCGAATCAATTAGATAAGAATAAGGAAGTAATCGTTATTTGCCAAAGTGGAATGAGAAGTAAGCAAGCAGCAAAGGTATTAAAGAAATTAGGATTTCAGCACGTTATCAATGTTTCAGGCGGTATGAATGGTTTGTGAGGAGGGAATTTAAAATGAAAGAAATGACAGTAAAAGAATTGGAAGAAAAGTTGTTACGTAAAGAAGCAGTAAATATCGTGGACGTACGTGAAGTAGAAGAAGTAGCCGAAGGGAAAATTCCAGAAGCGTGTAATATTCCACTAGGACTATTAGAGTTTCGTATGCATGAGTTGGATAAAAAGAAAGAGTATATTATCGTTTGTCGTTCTGGCGGAAGAAGTGCACGAGCAGTTCAGTTTTTAGAGAGCTACGGTTTTCAAGCAATTAATATGGTAGGTGGTATGTTAGCATGGGAAGGTAAAGTCGTATAGTACAGGGATACATGATTTGAGCCTTTTTATAAATGATAAAATACCCCTATAGGTAATCGGAGGGAGAACAACATGGAACAACAGAAGAAAACAACAATCGTTTTATTTAGCGGAGATTATGATAAAGCAATGGCTGCTTATATTATTGCAAATGGTGCAGCGGCGTATGATCAAGAGGTAACTATTTTTCATACTTTTTGGGGATTAAATGCTTTAAGGAAAGATGAGCATGTGAAGGTAAAGAAAACTTTTATAGAAAAAGTGTTTGGAAAAATGATGCCACGCGGTGCGGATAAGATGGGATTATCAAAAATGAATTTTGCAGGTATGGGACCAAAGATGATTAAAGGTATTATGAAAAAACATAATGCGATGCCTTTACCAGATTTAATCGATTTGGCGAAAGAACAGGGGATTAAACTTGTCGCTTGTCAAATGACAGTAGATTTATTAGGGTTAAAAGAGGAAGAGATTATGGAAGGGGTAGAGTTTGCAGGAGTAGGAGCTTATTTAGCAGATGCTTCGGATGGGAATGTAAACTTATTCATTTAATTCATCTTCTTTCTAGAAGGGAGGGGATGTAAGATGAGCTTAGTCGTATTACTTTTTATAATTGGATTTATAGGATCGTTTATATCAGGAATGGTTGGAATTGGCGGTGCGATTATTAATTATCCGATGATCTTATACATTCCGGTATTGCTGGGATTTTCTGGCTATACATCACATGAAGTGAGCGGTATTACAGCGGTACAAGTATTCTTTGCAACTTTTGCAGGCGCTTGGGCATACCGGAAAAGTAATGACATGAATAAAACGTTAGTTATGTATATGGGAGCTAGTATATTAATAGGAAGCTTCATAGGGAGTTTCGGTGCTAACATATTAGAGGAACATACAGTCAATGTTGTTTATGCAGCATTAGCTACAATTGCAGCTATTATGATGTTTGTACCGAAACAAAATAATAGTGGAGATGTGAAGTATAATAAATGGTTAGCAAGCTTGTTAGCGTTCGTTGTAGGGGGAGCTTCAGGCATTATAGGAGCTGGAGGTTCGTTCCTTTTAGTTCCCATTATGCTAGTTATTTTAAAATTACCACTGCGCATGACGATCGCAACATCTATCGCTATTACGTTTATTTCCTCAATAGGGATTACTATAGGAAAAATGGTTACTGGGCAAGTAGTTATCATTCCAGCTCTAATTATTGCGGTTGCCAGTATATTTGCTGCGCCACTTGGAGCACGAGTCGGGAAGAGGCTAAATCAAAAAGTACTGCAATATGTATTGTCCACTTTAATTGTAGGCACTGCTGTTAAAATGTGGATCGATATGATATCAAAATAAAAGGATGGTGCTGCTTACAGCCCATCCTTTTATTTATTGCCCGTAAACCTAACGGATTATAGTTTTACTTTATGCCCAAATAACTTTCATTAAGTTTTTATATTCGTCATTTGCTAATTTATATAGCATTCTCGTATGTTCAAAGACAAGTGCGGGATTAAAGTTTGGTTCTGAGAATGCAAGAGATGTTGAAATATCAATTGCATTTTGCTTATTTAATGTGAATTTTGCAAAGCGATAAGATGTATTTAATTCATTGATGACATGTAAAATATCATTTGTTGATGTTGCATCAGGCACGTGAGCAACATTGAAGCAGTATATATCCACCGTAGGATGTTCGTTTTGGAAAGCAGCGATAAGTTGAATCTTTGCGCCAGCTTCAGTCTCTAATCCTACTGAAAAATGAACAGAGCCATCATTTTCATCTATATTTTCTTCCATGTATATATCGTTAGATTTTAAGTAGTCTTTAAAATCTGAGATGTTATGTTTTACTGCAGCTTTCATATGTATGAGCCCCCTGATAATTGGAATAGATTGCTACTATTTATTATAATTTAAAAATATTAAAAAAGATAGTTAGAAAGTTCTGATTTTTATATTTGGAAGAATAAAAAGAAGCGGTTCTCTACCTCCATAGAGAACCGCTTCTATATTATTCATTGTCATTAGACGATGTTTCTGTATCTTCACTGCTATTTTTGTTCTTATTTTTCACTTCATTGTTATTTGATTCGCGTTCACTTGAATTTTCAGACTTAGATTCTTTTGTCTTTTTCGAATCAGAGTTTGAGTCAGACTTTGTATATGCAGGTAGCCCAAGATGAGTACGAAGTTCATTTGTAACATTAGCTAATTCTTTTTTATCTGGATTGTAGTAGTAAGTTCGACCACCACCAGCAGATTTGCTACAAGTATCGTCACCTTTTGCCATATAGCAATCATCACCTTGGATTTGTAATTTCTCAATTTCCGAATCCGATCCATATTTATAGAATGAAAGCATATCATCAAATGTTAAGTTTGTAACGAATTGTCCGTTAATATCATCAATGATGTTGCCAACTTTTGTTACAGAACCAACACTTGTTAGTTTCTTTAAAATAGCTTCGATAACGAGTTGTTGACGTTGTCCACGCATTGCATCACTATCGATGTGTCTTGTTCTAGCAAGAGCAAGAGCTTCTTCGCCATTTAACTTTTGAACACCTTTTTCTAGGTGAATTGCCTCTGCATTATCATTGCTATCTTGCTCAGTAAATTCAACTGGTACATCAACTTCAACACCGCCCAAGTCATCGACGATTTTTATAAATGATTTAAAGTTGAATTTTACAAAATAATCGACAGGAACATTCATTAATTTTTCAACTGCATCAATGCTTGCTTGTGGTCCACCATTTTTTCCGTTTTTAGCAGAACCGAATGCATGAGCGTGTGTAATTTTATCTTTTTTCTTTTCTATTGGAATATAAGTATATGTGTCACGTGGGATACTTAATAGTTTAACAGTTTTGCTATCTTTATTAAAAGTTGCAAGTAAAAGCGCATCTGTTCTTATAGCGTCACCATATTCTTTTCCTCGGACATCGCTTTCATCAACACCCATTATTAAAACAGAGACATTGTTCGTAATAGGTTTAACAGCTTTATCACGTAAATCAGATTTATCACCGCGTGCTAAATCGTGTGCGGCATTTCGAACAGCAGAAGATGCTTTATTTACTAAAAACCAAGTATAACCGCCGCCTATTAATAAAACGAATAGTATAGCGCTTATAATAACTTTTATTTTTTTCTTATTTTTTTTCGGGTTACTGCGTGTATTTTCTTGCAAAGATGGGTTTTGCTCCATTTCCTGTACTCCTTCATTTGGATTGAAATACGACACTCATATCCACTTATTATAATGAAATTTAGCGAAAAAAAACATTACAAATCATTTACATTTCGTAAAAATTCAATTTATTTATAAAAAGTCAGATTTTCTATATATTATTTGTCAGATGTAGAATAAGTATAAGGGCTTTTAGTAGAAATGAAAATATATATTATGAGAAAGTGATAGGGAAGTAAGATTTGTTGAAATATAGCCAAGAAGAAATGAGTAAGCTTACTTATTTTTTCTATATAATAAGGAAGAATTTGACGGATAAAGGAGAGAGCATAATGAATCATACATTATTCCGAGCAATCGTTGTGAATGAAACGGAAAATCATCAGTTTGTAAGTAAAGTTGTTGAGAGAGAAGTAAGTAGTTTACCTGAGGGAGACGTAATCATACAAGTTCATTATTCTTCATTAAATTATAAAGATGCTCTTTCAGCTACTGGTAATAAAGGTGTTACGAGAACATATCCTCATACGCCGGGAATTGATGCTGCAGGAGAAGTTGTGAGTAGTGAAGATAACTCTTTTAAGGTAGGAGATCAAGTTATTGTAACGGGATATGACTTAGGTATGAATACCTCTGGTGGTTTCGGAGAATATATTCGCGTGCCATCATCTTGGGTCGTGCCTTTACCAGAAGGAATGTCATTAAAGGAAAGTATGATGTATGGGACAGCAGGTTTTACTGCGGCTTTGTCGGTATATAAGCTTATTGGAGCAGGAATCAAGCCTAATATGGGAGATGTTTTAGTAACGGGTGCTACAGGCGGCGTAGGGAGTGTAGCTGTTAGTATATTAAGTAAGTTAGGGTTTAACGTAGTAGGAGCGACAGGAAAAATGGAAGAGAAAGATATGCTACTACGTCTAGGAGCGAAAAAAGTGATTCATCGCGCGGAATTGAATGATGAATCAGGAAGACCGATGTTAAAAGGGATATACGCCGGAGTTATTGATACTGTAGGTGGACGTATGTTAGAAACAGCTTTAAAAACAGTAAAGTATGGTGGTTGTGTAACGACATGCGGTAATGTGGCAGGTCAGGAACTACAAACAACGGTATATCCGTTTATTTTACGGGGCATAAGCCTTTTAGGGGTAGATTCCGTGCAATGTCCAGTAGATGTGAGAAGAGATGTTTGGACGCTTTTAGCGAATGAATGGGGAAATAAAGAGTTACTGTCTTATATAGAAGAATGTACATTAGAAGAATTAGAGAAGAAGTTTACACTTATATTGCAAGGAAAGTTAAAAGGAAGAACAGTTGTTAAAATATAATGAAAAAAGAGACGCTTACGTTAGCGTCTCTTTCTTATTATAATGATTGTTTTAAATTGATTTTTCCTTGTTCACCTAAAACACCGTCAGCGATATTTACAGCGTGATCGCCAATGCGCTCTAAGTTACTTACCATATCGACGAAGATGATACTTGCATCACCTGAACAGCTGCGTTCGTTTAGACGTAATACGTGACGTTTACGAAGAACACGTTCCATTTGGTCGATTTTGCGTTCTTTTGCAATAACAGTTTGAGCTAGTTCAGTATCGAAGTTTGTTAAAGCTTCAACTGAGTCGTGCAGTGTTGAAATTGTTAACTCAAGCATTTCGTTTAATTCAGCTAATGCTTCATCTGATAGTGAAACACGGTTTGAAATTTGGAAATCTACAAGTTCTACAAGGTTTTCTACATGATCACCGACACGTTCAATATCTCCAACAACACCTGCTAAAACAGAATGTTTTTCAGAATCCGTAGGTGAAAGTGGCTTTTCTGATAATAAAACTAAATACTCGGTAATTTTTTTATCTAAATTGTTAATAGCTCCTTCTAATTGAGTAGCCATGTTTGCGTGTTTTTTGTCTTGTGTATTTAAAAATTGATTTGCTTCTTTTAATCCATGTAATGAGAACTCAGCCATACGGATAATCTCTTTTTGAGCTTCAGTTAAAGCGATGGCTGGAGATTGTTCAATAAAGATTGGATTTAAATGTTGTGGTTTGAAGTCAATCGCTGCATCTTCACCACGAATAATTTTTGTTACGATCCATGCTAACACTGCAATGAACGGGAATTGAATGATTGTATTTGTTACGTTAAATGTTCCGTGTGCAAATGCAATAGTCATTTCTGGATTCAAGTTTAATGATGTTTGGAAATATTGAATTAAACTTGTAAATGGTACTAATAAAATTGTAAAGATAATTGTACCGATAATATTAAAGATAACGTGAACTAATGCTGCACGTCTTGCGGCAATAGAAGTACCGATTGCTGCTAATACAGCTGTAATTGTTGTACCGATGTTATCACCGAATAATACAGGAAGAGCTGCTTGTAAATCGATTGCACCTTGACCGAATAGTTCTTGTAAAATACCAATAGTTGCACTTGAACTTTGTACAATTAAAGTAAAGACTGTACCAACAACAATTACTAAAATTGGATTATCACTCATGCTAACTGTTAATTCTTGGAATGATTCTAAAGAACGAAGAGGTTTCATACCTGCACTCATTAATTCTAAACCGAAGAATAACATACCAAAACCGAATACAACTTGACCTACAGAATGTACTTTTTTATTTTTAAAGAAGAATAGTAAGATTGCTCCAATTGCCATAACTGGGAGAGCATATTCTCCGATTTTAATTCCGATAATAAATGCAGTAACTGTCGTACCGATGTTTGCACCCATAATAACACCGATTGCTTGTCTTAATGTCATAAATCCGGCACTTACAAGTCCGACTGTTAAAGCAGTTGTTCCTGAACTGGATTGGATTAATACCGTAACTAACATACCTGCTAGTACACCCATAAGTGGGTTTGTTGTAAAACGATCTAGAATATCGCGAAGACGATCTCCAGCTGCTTGTTGCAGTCCATCGCCCATGTATTTAATCCCGAATAAGAAAATACCTAATCCACCAATGAACTGGAAGATCATATCTTGAACATTATATTCCACGCATTCCACTCCTTAAATTTCATGTACGATGTAATTATTAACTGAACCTTGAGGCACTGTAAACGGTTTGCTAGTAAAATTTACACTAAATTTACAAAGAGAAGAAAAGTTTACAATCCCTTAAAGAAACAGCTGTGTTCTATTGGTTTTCATCTTGTATAAATCTTAATTTTGTAAAGAAATCACACTTTTTAGAATAATATTGTTCAGTCGAATATTAAGGAAAGCGTCTGCGAGTTCATCGTATATTTTTTGATGAAAGTTAAAAAATATGTAGGAAAATGCATGTAGTTTTATAACAGCAAAACGAGGGGAAATAATTCTTTTAACACGATAAAAAAGCCACTGAATTATCCAGCAGCTTTTTCCGTGTTTTTATCGCCATGCTTTTGTTTTCTTATGCTTGTAATGTAAATGAAGAGAAAAGCAATAAGTAATAGAGAGGAGTAACGATATACAGTTGCATAGTTTGTAAAATGAGCAATAAATCCAAATATAATCGCTCCAGCGCCGATTCCAAGGTCAAATGCGGAGAAGAATGTAGCCGTTGCTACGCCGCGTCGATGCGGTGCTACGCGGTCAATCATCCATGCTTGTAGTGCAGGTTGGATCGCTCCAAAACCACTTCCGTAACATGCTGCAGCAATAATTAAGCTCGGAATTGTCGTCGTATACGACAATAAAATAATGCCTGTAAAAGTTATAATAACCCCCGGAATGATGACGAATGTATGGCCTTTCGCATCATATAGCTTTCCAGAGAATGGACGAGTTACAGCGATTGCTAGTGCGTTACATAAAAAGAAGAGACTAATATCAGCTATGCCGACTTCTGTAGCAAATAGAGTGATAAAACTTCCGATTCCTCCGTACATTAATGTAATACATAATATTAATAATGAAGGAAGTAAAGCTTTACGCTCAATAAATCCATCGAGAAAAGTACTAGATGATTGTTGTGGAGGCTGTTTCGATTTTTGGATTTGAAGTAGTTTCGTTAATATTAATGAAACAATTGTGCACGATAATGCACATAAAAAAAGAATTGTGAAGTTATATGTTTGCATAAGCCATAGTCCGATAAGTGGACCGAGGGCCATTGCAATTGTTCCAGAAAGGCCAAAATATCCCATGCCTTCTCCGCGGCGAGCTGAGGGAATTAAATCAGAAACGACAGTTCCATATGTAGTCGTTGTAATACCGAAACCAGCTCCGTGTAAAATACGAACAGCAAGCAAGAGAAAGATAGTTGAGGCGAAAAGGTAACTGCCCATAGCGAGTAAACAGATAGCAGTGCCGATCATTAAAATGATTTTTTTATTGAATTTTTGCAAGGCGTTCCCAGTTAGCGGTCTAACAAAAAGTGCCGCAACGGTAAACATGCCGACAACAAATCCGATATTGGAACTTGTGCCACCAATTTCTTTCACATAAACAGGTAAGGTTGGAATTAACATTTGAAACCCTAAAAACATACATAAGTTTGCAAAAATTAAAGCAACAAACTCTTTCGTCCATAACGGTTCTCGTTTTACGAGTATTGCTTCTCCCATATATTCATCCCCTATATAAAGTTTTCTCTTTTCTTTCGAGTATATGTATTGGCCAATGTAACAGTCAAGGAAGGTGTCTTGAAAACGGATAACAATTTTTAAGATGAAAAACTGACAAATTTGTGTAAAAGCTACACAACTATGAAAAAAAGATGTAAAGTATAGATGTATAGACTTGTAGGTGTTAAGAATGATAGAAATTGTTTTTTCTTTAAAGAAAGCGGATTCAAAAGAGTAGTGAACAAGAAGGGGATATATACTTTTTCACTACATATATTTGAAAAGGTTTACAATATGGTGAAGAAAGAGGCGTGTACATATGAGACGATTAGGTATTTCTATTTATCCAGAACATTCAACAGTAGAGAAAGATAAGGAGTATTTAACATTAGCAAGTAAATATGGATTTACACGTGTGTTCACATGTTTATTATCTGTGGATGGAGAAAAAGAGAAAATTATAGAAGAATTTAAAGAAACGATCTCTCATGCGAATGCATTAGGGTTCCAAGTATTAGTTGATATTAGTCCATCTGTTTTTGAACAATTAGGTATTTCGTATAATGATTTATCATTCTTCCATGAATTAGGTGCGTACGGTATTCGTTTAGATGTCGGTTTCTCAGGATTAGAAGAATCAATTATGACTTATAATCCGTATGGTTTGAAAATTGAGATTAATATGAGCAATGGTACGAAGTATGTAGATAACATTATGAGTCATAGACCAAATCGTGAAAATTTAATTGGTTGTCATAATTTTTATCCGCATCGTTATTCAGGATTATCATACGATCATTTCATTAAATGCTCGAAACAATTTAAAGATTACGGTATGAGAACGGCAGCTTTTATTTCATCATTTGATGCAACATACGGACCTTGGCCAGTAACAGAAGGGTTATGTACATTAGAGCAGCATCGTGAATTACCGATGACAACACAGGCGAAGCATTTATTCGCGACTGAATTAATTGATGATGTTATTATTGCAAACGCATATGCGTCAGAAGAAGAATTACAAGCACTAGGTGCATTAAATAAAGAGAAACAAACATTTGATATAGAAATATATGATACAACGACAGAACTAGAAAGAATTATCGTATTAGACGAACCACATTTTTATCGCGGAGATGTATCTGAATATATGATTCGTTCTACACAAAGTCGTGTGAAATATAAAAAAGAAGAATTTAAACCTCATAATACGCGCGAAATTAAGCGTGGAGATTTATTAATTGATAATGAACAATATGGCCAGTATAAAGGCGAATTACAAATTGCATTAAAAGATATGGTGAATACAGGAAAAACAAATGTAGTTGGTCGAATTGTAGAAGAAGAGATTTTCTTACTAGACTATTTACAAGCATGGGATAAATTCGGATTTACATTAAAGAAATAGAGAGAATATAAAGGGGAAAAACTACTGATTTCAGCAGCTTTTCCCCCTTTATATATAAAGAGCGAGAGGAAGAGCTATGACAAAGGTGCATCAGCGATTAATTTCTATTTTAGAGGAATTTTTAGAAGAGAAATCGATGTTAAATCGAGCTTTTTTAGCAGGCCGTTTACATGTATCAACGAAGACGATTCAAAAGGATATAAAATTATTAAATGATATATTGGAAGAAAACGGAGCGAAAATCGAATCGCAAAGAGGGAATGGGTACGAATTAGAAATTATACAAAAGAAGAAATTTGAAGACTTTTGTGTGAGTCTATTTCAAAAACAGATGGAAAAGATCCCAACTTCTTATGAAGAAAGAATAGCGTACATTCTGCAGCGTGTTTTAATGATAGAGGGATATGTGAAGCTTTCAGAATTAGCGGAAGAGATGTATGTGAGCAAATCAACGGTCAATTTAATTATGAAAGATGTTACAGATATATGTGGTTGCTATGAATTACAAATTGAGAAGAGACCGTATTATGGTATACGTATTGTTGGAGAGGAATTTAATATTCGTTCTTGTTTATCACAATATGGTTTACCGCGTTATGATCATACTCCGTTTCATGAGCAATTTGAGCAGACGGAGACATATTTATCGCTACCTCATATATCACTCATTCGTTCAATTATATTAAAGTATATTGAAGGCGGAACAATATATTTATCTGATATAGAAATTGATAATTTAGTCATTCATATTGCAATCGCATTAAAGCGTTGTCAAAGTCAACACTATATAAAAGGAATGCATGCGGAGCAATCAGAACTTATACTAAAGAAAGAATATACAATTGCGAAGCAGATTTTAGGAGATTTAGAGAAAGAGTTGAAATTTTCATTTCCAGAAGAAGAAGTATTATATGTGACGATGCATTTATTAAGTACTGCTGTTACAACGAGAGATCGCTATGAAAATGTAGAAGAGCTATTAGGAAAAGATATATATGCATTTATGCAACATATTCTTTTTAAAGTAGCGGAAGAACGGAATCTTATTTTTTATTATGATGAAGAATTATTATTTGGATTTGGTATTCATTTAAAAACGTTATTAAATCGTTTGAAGTATAAGTTAAATACGAGAAATCCTCTTTTGGCAGAAGTGAAAAAGAATTATCCGTATGCTTTTGAAATTGCGGTTCTTGTTGGAGATATCATTGGTGAATATACGGGTGAATCAATCCCTGAAAGTGAAATTGGTTATATTGCAATTCACTTCGGCGGAGCGATGAGCCGTTTGCAGGAGCAAAATCAAAAGAAAAGATGCTTATTAGTTTGTGCGACTGGTCAAGGAAGTGCACAACTATTAAAATATAAAATTTTATCACAGTTCCGAGATAAATTAGAGATTGTAGGTATTACAGGCTATTATCAATTGAAAGTAGAAGATCTTTATAAAGAAAAAATAGATTGTATTATTAGTACGATTCATATACCGAGTGGCTTGCCTGTTCCAGTTATAAAAGTGAATTCAATATTTGATGATAAAGAGATTAAATCGATTGGTCAGCGGTTGTTTACGCATGTGAATACTAGTGTGCAGCCTTATATTAAGGAAGATTTAATCTTTTTAAATCATAATGCTTCTACGAAAGAGGATGTTATTCAGTTTTTATGTGAGAAAGCTGCTGAGAAACGCTATGTACCAGAAAACTTTTATGCTTCTGTTATGGAAAGAGAAAATACGTCTCCGACAGCGGTTGGGAATTCAGTTGCAATCCCGCATCCGATGCAGTTATTAAGTGAGGAAACTTTTCTGATGTTTTGCACACTTGAAAAGGCTGTTGATTGGGGAGATAAAAAAGTACAAGTAATTATTTTATTTAGTGTAAAGCGCAATAATAATGAAGATTTGCAAAGGCTTTATGATTTTTTATATGATATTATGTCTAGTCAAACTACGATAGAGAAACTTACTCAGACCGAGGTAATTGAAGATTTTCAAGAAATTTTATTATCATTTTGAAAAAGTATATAAAAACTTCCGTTACATAACGGAAGTTTTTTATGTTTAATTGTATGCGTTTTCATAATAAGATAAAAATATAGAAAACATATAGCTTGGGGGAATTTAAAATGGCTGATATGCAAACTCCATTTGCGTTAATTTTACATGGTGGCAATGCGAGAAGCGCGGCGCTTGAAGCAATTGCTTTTGCAAGACAAGGAGATTTCGGGAATGCCGGTGAAAAGATGAAACTTGCTAGTGAGGAAATTTCAGCAGCACACCGTATTCAAACGGATTTAATTCAAGAAGAGGCAAGAGGAAATCATGCAGAAATTAGTTTACTGTTAGTGCACGCACAAGATCATTTAATGAATGCAATTACAGTGAAAGAACTGGCTGAAGAATTTATTGCTCTTCATAAACGAGTAGAAGAGAAAGTGACCGTATAAGATGTACATTTTATTATGTTGTGCAGCAGGTATGTCAACGAGTATGGTCGTAAGAAAAATGCAAGAAGAGGCAAAGAAACAGGGGAAGAATTATAAAATTAAGGCGGTTGATTCAGAACTTGTGAAACTTGAAATAAAGGAAGCAGATGTCGTTTTAATCGGTCCACAAGTGAAATATTTATTTCCAGCTGTAGAGTTTCTTGCGAACTCATACAACATACCAGTTGCGATTATAGACCAACGAGATTATGGTATGTGTGATGGTTTGAAAGTGCTTAAGCAAGCAGAACAATTAGTTTTAGCATAATTATATCTTTTTAAATATAAACATTATAATGTTATAAAGTTTATTTCATTCTTTTATAGTAGAGAGAAAGAGGAGGGCTATTGATGAATGGGTTTATGAGTTTTATGGAACAAAAGATTATGCCAACAACGCAAAAGATTGCAGGACAACGACATTTATTAGCAATTCGAAACGGGGTTATTTCTACATTACCGTTAACGATCGTCGGATCATTTTTCGTTATCTTTTTAAATTTACCAATTGATGCATATATGGAATGGATTGCACCGTTTCGCCATATTTTAGATATTCCATTTCGATTTACAGTAGGACTAATGGCATTATACGCAGCGTTTGGTGTAGGGGCTTCGCTCGCGAACTTTTATCAGCTCAATCAGTTAAGTGCAGGGTTATTATCTGTACTCGCCTTTTTACTAGCATCAGTTGAACCAATTCAAATTACGAAAGCTGTACCAGGTGTTATTGATGCAGGTAGATATATTTCAGTAGGAACATTAAGTGCAACGTCTTTATTTGGCGCAATTGTTACAGCATTAATTGCAGTAGAAATTTATCATTTTATGATTAAGCATAATATCTCGATTAAATTACCAGATAGTGTACCACCAGCAGTTTCAAATTCGTTTGCAGCATTAATTCCAACATTAGCAGTTATTCTTTTATTCTGGGGCATTCGCTACGGTTTGAAATTCGATGTAAATACAGCAATTACATATTTAATCGCACCATTAAAATCAGTATTAGTAGGAAATAATTTATTCGGTGGTTTATTAACAGTATTCTTAATCGTGTTTTTCTGGTCATTCGGTATACATGGACCAGCGATTTTAGGACCAATTATTCGTCCGATGTGGGATTCAGCAATTCTTGAAAATATGGAAGTGTTCACGGCTACAGGAAATGCACATCAGTTACCAAACTTATTTACAGAGCAATTCATTCAATGGTTCGTATGGATTGGCGGATCAGGCTCAACGTTAGCTTTAGTAATTATGTTTATGTTCTCTAAATCTAAGTTCCTAAAAGAGTTAGGTAGATTATCATTCGTACCAGGTTTATTCAATATTAACGAACCAATTATTTTCGGTGCACCAATTGTAATGAACCCAATCTTAATTATTCCGTTCGTTATTACACCGTTAGTGACAACGACAGTATCATATTTCGCAGTTGTTTCAGGTATGATTCCACTCATGATGGCGAAACTGCCATTTACGATGTTAGCACCAATTGCAGCGGTGATTAGTACGGACTGGACAATTATGGCTGGTGTACTTGTACTTGTTAACTTTGTTATCTCGTTCGTTATTTACTATCCATTCTTCAAAATGTATGAGAAACAACAATTAGCAGGAGAGGAGAAAACAGAATGCTCGGAGCAATTATCATCTTAATTACATTCGTGGTCGGACAGTGTATTGCCCATTATTCGAAATGGGTACAAAGTAAATCTTTATTAGTGTTACTACTAGTATCAGTTTTATTTATCGGTTGTTCAATGGGTGCATATGTAATGTTAGGATTGCAATCACCGTACGTAATTATTGTACCGACAATTTTATGTGCAACGTGTTTATCTGCAAAATATAGATTTACGAGCATGGCATTAATACAACGTATGAAGGAGATGCAAAAGCATGGAGCGTAAATTAGGAATTTCACTTTACCCAGAACATTCAACGAAAGAAAAAGATATGGCTTATATTTCCGCAGCGGCACGACACGGTTTTTCAAGAATATTTACTTGTTTGTTATCTGTGAATCGTCCGAAAGAAGAAATTGTAGCTGAATTTAAAGAGATTATCAATCACGCAAAAGATAACAATATGGAAGTTATTTTAGATGTAGCTCCGGCTGTGTTTGATCAGCTTGGTATTAGTTATAGCGATTTATCATTCTTCGCGGAGTTAGGCGCAGACGGTATTCGTTTAGATGTAGGCTTCGACGGGTTAACTGAAGCGAAAATGACGAATAATCCGTACGGTTTAAAAATTGAGTTAAATGTAAGTAACGATATTGCGTACTTAGAAAATATTCTTTCGCATCAAGCGAATAAATCAGCTTTAATTGGTTGCCATAATTTTTATCCGCAAAAATTCACTGGTCTTCCGTATGATTATTTCATTCGCTGTAGTGAACGCTTTAAAAAACACGGTATTCGTACGGCAGCCTTTATTACATCACATGCTGCAAACATCGGTCCATGGGATATTAACGACGGATTATGTACGTTAGAAGAGCATCGTAACTTGCCGATTGAAGTACAAGCGAAGCACTTATGGGCAACAGGGCTTATCGATGATGTGATTATCGGAAATGCTTATGCGAGTGAAGAAGAGTTAGAGAAACTAGGAAACTTCAATCGTTACATGTTACAGCTAAAGGTACATTTTGTAGACGAAGCGACTGAAATAGAAAAGAAAGCGACGCTGCAAGAGTTACACGTAAGACGCGGCGACATAACAGAGTATATGATACGTTCTACAGAAGTACGTAAAAAGTACAAAGATTATGACTTCCCAGTGCGTGAAAGTGTGCTGCAGGAAAGAGGGCAAGTTGTAATTGGAAACAATTCATTTGGTAAGTATAAAGGTGAACTGCAAATCATTCTGAAAGAAATGCCGATAGATGAACGGAAAAATATCGTCGGTACAATTGCGGAAGAGGAGTTATTCTTACTAGATTATGTAGGAGCTTGGACGCAGTTTACTTGTGTGGAATAGGGAAGATAGGGGGCGTTCCAAATTTTGGATCGCCTTTTTAATATTAAAGTACTTTTAATATCAAAATTTGTCGGTAAATCGATATCTCTTGTCGAATCGTTGATATATTATAAGTTACGATAGATATATTCGAAAAATCGTTGATATAATTTCATTTACTATGTCATTTTTCAGTAGTTTAATAGAGTAAAAAAAGAGCCAGCCTCAAGGATGAGACTGACTCTTTTTTACTAACTAGTTTAATACTTTAACCGTAACTGTTTTACGTCCCCAGCTACTTGATGTACCTTTATCTGGCATTAAAACGTCGATTTTATTACCTTTAATAGCTCCACCAGTATCACCAGCGATTGCTACTCCGTAACCTTCAACCCATACTTTTGAACCTAATGGAATTACACTTGGATCAACTGCAATAAGTTTCATGTTTGGATTAGCTGTTAAGTTATGACCTAAAGCTGATTTTACTTGGTCGCCTGCTTTATAACCATTTTCAAGTGGATCTGCTGTGTAAGCTGTTGCTACAACTTGGAACTCACGAGAAGAAGATTGTGTGTTTTTCTCAGTTTCTTTTGCAACAGGTTGTTGTGTAGCTGGTTTTTGAACTTTATTAGCCGCTTCACGATCAGCTGCCTCTTGAGCCTTAGCTGCTTTACGAGCTTCAGCTGCTGCCTCTTGAGCTTTAGCTGCTTCACGAGCTTCAGCATCTGCCTGAGCTTTAGCTTCTGCTTGAGCCTTAGCTGCTTCTTGAGCTTTAGCCGCTGCTTGAGCTTCAGCTGCTTCCTGAGCTTTAGCTGCTTCACGAGCTTTAGCCGCTTCTTGAGCTTTAGTTTCTGCTTGAGCTTCAGCGTCTGCCTGAGCTTTAGCTTCTGCTTGAGCCTTAGCTGCTTCACGAGCTTTAGCTGCTTCCTGAGCTTTAACTTCTGCTTGAGCTTCTGCCGCTTCACGAGCTTTAGTTGCTTCTTGAGCTTTAGCTTTTGCTTGAGTTTCAGCTACTTCCTGAGCTTTAACTGCTTCACGAACTTTAGCTGTATCTTGAACATTAGTCGTTTTTTCAACTTTAACTACTGGTTGAACTTTAACTGGTGCTTTACCTGTTAAGTAAGGAACATGAACATAAGCTGTTTTTCCGTTATATTCAAATTGAATCCAATCATTCTGTACTTGGTGTGTTGTTTCAATTACATCATCTTTTTTCAACTTACCAAGAATCTCTGAGTCTGTGTTTGCTCCAGCACGTACGTTTAATACGTTTGCTGTTACGTAGTAAGTGTCTTTTGTATAGTCAGCGCTTATGAAAGCTTCTTTACCGCTATTCAATTGAACTTTTGACCAACCATTTTCTGTATGTAAAACATTTACTTTATATCCATCTAATAATTTTCCTACAACTTTTGATTCAGTAGTTGGGTTTTCTCGTACGTTTAGTACGTCAGTCGTTACGATTGTTTCTGCTTTAGCAGATGTTGTGAAAATCCCAAGACCAAAAACCGCTGCTGTTGCTATACCCATAAATTTTTTCATAATAGCCTCCATTGCATTTGTTTTCGTTGACCTCATTATAGCAACCATTATTTTCTTATTTGCGAAAAACATAAAATTACAAAGCTTTCGTAACGGGGCATTAATATTCTGTAACAATTCCATAAATATCCTGATAGCGCTTCCTTGTTGTTTTTTGGCGTATCAGGGCATATGAAACACAAAATGAGTAGTATTTCAATTACTGTAACGTTAATAATGTTACAGTAATATTTCTAGGTGATATCTATAGCGTTACGAAAGTAGCATATTTTACTGTTTGAATGGAAAATTAGTTATAAAACGATAATCTTTTTAGGCGTGAAAATATATAAATGAGGTGAAATTTAAAAAAATATCGGTATAATTGTTACAAAATCAGTCGAAGTATGGAAAAAATTACGCCTTGATTTTCGTCTGTTACATAGTATTTTTGCAATAATAGAATTAGATAATAGCCTTAGTACCTATAAATAATGAAGAGTATTAGAATGATAGTTGTAACGTGAAACATATATAATAGAAGAAACTCAATTCAGTAGATAAATAAAAAACGTAGGAGTGTAAACTCCTACGTTTTTGTTTATTCATATCGTAAACATTCAATTGGATCCAGTTTGGCAGCTTTGTTAGCTGGTAGTAAACCGAATATAATACCGATTAACATGGAGATACCTACTGCAAGAAGTCCAAGTTCTTTTGAGACAACGAGTGGCCATCCAGCAAAGATTGAGACGATCCAAGCGAAGAAAATACCGAGCATGAATCCGATGAAACCACCAAGTCCTGTTAAAATACAAGATTCGATTAAGAATTGTGTTAATACTTTACCACGTGTTGCACCAAGTGCTTTACGAATACCAATCTCACGTGTACGTTCTGTTACAGATACGAGCATGATGTTCATTACACCGATACCACCAACAAGTAAGGAGATAGCAGCAATACCACCAAATACCATTTTCATCATACCGATTGATTCGTCTAGTTGTTTCGTAAATTCACCTAAGTCTTGTGCTTCGAATTTGTGCTCAAATTTAGGAGCTTTCATTTCGTTTAAGACAGAAACGGCTTGTTTTTCTACACTTTTACGTTCTGTCGGAGAGGTCATTGTTAATCTTACAGAGTCATACTCATTTACTCCTGAAATGACAGGCGCATTTTCAAGTGATGTATAACCTTCAGGCATAGGCATTCCAAAGTCGTTTTTCGTTTCGTATACACCAACTATTTTATACGGCTTTCCTTTTATATCTGTGTATTGATTTGATTCCCAACCACTACTAAATAATTTGTTGAAAGCTTCTTCATTTAATATAACAGCAGGGATTGCTTGGTTTAATTCACTGTCATTTAATTCACGACCGTGAACTAATTTTATTTTCGAATCTGTCATAAAGGCGCCTGTTCCACCTTTTAAATCAAGATTTACATCTTTTGAACCAGCAGATGCTTTTACTTTCATACTTACGTCTGGATACACATCTTTAACGCCTGGTACAGTTTGCAGACGGTTTAGCATATCAGGTGTGATTTTGGCACTATCTGTTCCGTAATCAGGATTGTTGTAGTAAATCGTTACTTCGTTATCTTTTCCTTGGCCTAATTCTTTTTTAAACTTTGCGTTTGTACCATCACCCATTGAAATGATAGTAATAATGGCACTAATACCGATAATAATACCTAACATCGTTAAAATAGAACGCATTTTATGAGCAAAGATAGAGGAAAGGGCCATGCGTATATTTTCACTCGTATTCAAAATTAACCTCTCCAATCTTGGACGATATTTCCGTCACGAATTACAATTTGACGTGCTGCAGCTTCCCCGATTTCACGGTCATGGGTAATCATAATGATTGTTGAGCCTTGTTTATTTAATTCGTAAAAGAGGTCCATAATTTGTGTGCTTGTTTTCGTATCAAGTGCTCCCGTCGGTTCATCGGCTAAAATGAATTTTGGGTTATTTACGATTGCACGTGCAACAGCGACACGCTGCTTTTGTCCACCTGATAATTCGTTCGGTAAGTGAGTAGCGCGATCAGCTAAACCGACTTTTGTTAAAGCAGCTAATGAGCGCTCGCGTCTTTCTTTTTTATCGACTCCAGCGTAAATAAGAGGTAGTTCTACATTTTGAAGCGCTGTAAGTCTCGGTAATAACATGAAGTTTTGGAATACGAATCCGATCTCTTTATTACGTACGTGTGCAAGTTCTGTTTCAGTCATGTTTGAAATATTTTGACCGGCTAGTTCGTACGTACCTGTCGTCGGTTTATCTAAGCAACCGATAATGTTCATTAATGTTGATTTACCAGAACCAGAAGGTCCCATAATAGAAGTGAATTCTCCTTGGTTCAGTGTTACGTCAATTCCGTGTAATATTTGAACGGACTCTGCACCATTTTGGAAGGATTTCGTGATGCCTTTTAAGTTAATCACTGGGCGACAACCTCCATACCATCTTTTAAGTCTTTTTCAGGTTTAGAGATAATTTCCTCTCCTTTTTTCACTCCAGAAACTTTTGCTTCGCTATCAGTCTCGAATTCAACAGTAACTGCTTGTTCTTTCGCCTTACCGTCTTTTACAACGAAGACAACATTTTTGTCACCTTTTTTCACGATACTGCTTTTCGGAACAATTGTACCAGTTGCTTCGCCAGATTTACTTGTTACGTAAACGTGGAAGCCGTTTTGTAATTCGTCACTATTATCTAATGTGACAGTGAATTGATAGTTAGAAACAGTTTTATTTTCATCCATGCTCTTTAATGGTGTAGAACCGATTTCTGTTACTTTTCCTGTCCAAGTCTTACCAGCGACAGTTTTTGATGAAACAGTTACTTCTTGCCCAACTTTCATACTAGCAAGCTCATATTCAGAAAGTTGACCTTTTACCTTAAATTGACCAGCGTGACGAAGAGTAACCCCGCTCATACCTGTTTTTTCGTCAGCAGTTTTCACAATATCATCAATTACGCCATCAGCAGGACTTGTTACAGAAAGAGTGTTTACTTTCTCTTTTGCTGCTTTAATCATTTCATCAGCTTTTTCAACTTCAAACTTTTTCATTTCAAGTTGTGATTCTAATTGCCCAACTTCAGCTTCTGATGCTTTTAATGCTTCAGCAGGAAGGCCTGCATTTTTATCTTTTTGTAATTTTTGTTTCGCCGCATCAATTTGTTTTTGGAACAACGTTACTTCTTTTTGTGCGATTTTCTTTTGCATTTCTGCTTCTGTTACACCTTGTTTCGCAGTCGGATCATTGTATTTAAATAGAAGCTGACCCTTTTTCACTTCATCGCCTTTTTTAACAGCTAATTCATATGTTCCTTTTGTTGGATCGAATGAAATAGTTTCAATTCCATTTGGAATAACTTCGCCACCAAATTTTTGCGCGTTTTGGATTTGTTTTTCAGTTACTTTATATCCGCTATATGCCATTGCTACTTCTGAACCGCCACCAGCAAATGCAAAGTATGATCCAGCTGCAATTCCGATTGCTACTACACTAGTAATTAACACTTTATTTTTCTTCTTCATCTATTTATCACCTTTTCGTTCGTTTTAGTATCTACATTAAGTATAGAAGAGGTGAAGAATCTGACAAATCGTTTTAGCTTACAATAACCTTACAGTTTTGTAAGGTATGAATATGCAAATGTAAGGTAGAGGTTGTCCTAGTGTAAGCAAATGAATTGACTCGTCGTTTCTTTCTTACAATAATATTGTATGGAGGAAAGGAGGAAGGAAGATGGAAGCTTATTTTAGTGCGCATCCATTAAAACCGTTTATTCCATACTCAAGGCAACATGCCATTATATTATTTATTATGTTGGTGGGGATATTTTTTCTGTATCAATACCAAGATTTATTACGTCAAAATGAGTGGAATATAACGGTTCGATATGCGATTGCATTTTTATTTATAGGTAGTGAAATTGGGCTTCATATGTGGGAGTGGAAAGCGGGGATTTTTGAGCTAGCTACTTCATTACCGTTTGAGTTATGTACAATTAGTTTGTTGTTAGCGTCGATTATGATTGTAACGAAAAGTTACCGTATATATGAGATTGTATTTTTTACGGGAATTATTGGTGCATCACAAGCCATTTTAACACCAAATTTGCAATATGTTTTTCCGCATTTTCGTTTCATTGAATATTTTATCGCGCATGTATTGCTTATTTGGGCACCACTCTTTATGACTTGGGTGGAAGGCTATAGACCGACCTTGCAATCTATTAAGCGTACGATGATATTTTTAAACATATTGATTCCGCTTGTTTCGTTTGTGAATTACAAAACAGGTGGTAATTATATGTTTTTAGCTCATAAGCCAGAAACAGCTTCATTACTCGATATGTTAGGACCGCATCCTTACTATATTATTTCATTAGAACTCGCAGCGCTTATTGGGTGTTTTATTTTATATATGCCGTTTGCGAAAAGAGAAAGGCATGCGCATAAAGAATCACTAGGATCATAGCTTAGTGATTTTTTGTCTTTAAAATATTTACAATTCAGAAAATTAAGAATAAAATTAGGGGGTAAATTATAGAGAGAGAAGGGTGAAAATGGTCAAAAAGGTATTTTTGAATGGGATGGAAGTGACGATTCAATTTCTTATTTCGATTTTGGGGATTATTATTTTAGGGGCTCTGCCGAAATTGTTTTATGGATTTAAGCTGGATGTATCAAAGTACATACAGAGTTTAAAAGAAGTGTTTGTGAACTTAATGGATATTTCCAATTTGCAATATGTGAGAGGTAAATTTTTATTTCCGCAGCTGTTCGTCCATTATAAAGAAACGATTATTATTTTTTTAGCTGCTTTTTTTATTTCATTATTTGTAGCATTTTGTATTGTTTATGTAATTATGAGTAGTTCACCGCGTATACAACATCGAATTAAATCATTTCTCATCTTCCTAGAATCCATTCCAGATATCCTTCTTATTTTAGTATCACAAATTTTAGTTGTATGGTTTTTTAAACAAACAGGTTTTTTACCTTTTCAAATTGCTTCAATTGGAGGCGAGTCGATTAGAGGGTTGCCAATATTGTGTTTGAGCATCCCGACTACGATTATGTTTGTAAAAATGGTCGTGCTTCGTTTTGAAAATGAACTAGAAAAAGATTATGTACTATTTGCTAAGGCGAAAGGGCTGGGGCGTTTTCATATTTTAAATCGTCATATTTTACGAAATGTGTTGCTTAGTACATTATTCTTTGCGAAAACGAATATCTTTTTTATGTTATCTAATTTATATATTATAGAATGGATTTTTAATACGGGTGGTATTTTTATGTTTTTGAAATCGTATTTCGGTATTAGAGTTGAGGTTTTCATCGTTAGTGTGCTTCTTATATATATTCCGATTTTTATTTTATTTAAATTGTTTCATTATCTCATTCCGGCTGCGATGAAGGAGAGATTATAATATGTGGACGTATATAAAACGTGATAAAAGATTTTGGATAAGCATTGGGTTTCTTCTCCTATTAGTTCTTTTGAGCATCGGAAATACGTTATGGAATGATGGACATATTAGACAAGTTACATTGCAATATGATGTGGATGAAAATCCACAAGTGCCACCGTTTCCACCTTCATTACAATTTTTACTCGGGACAGACCGGAAAGGGTATGACCTGTTACATTTAGTCATTGAAGGCGCGAAGTGGACGATTGGTATATCTATTTTAATTGCGGCACTTAGAATGGTAATAGGTGTGTTTTTCGGTGTCGTACTCGGAACGTATATAAAAAGAGGATTTTCAAAAATTGAGGCTTTCTTTGATAGTTTTACAGTTATTCCAACAGTTATGATTGCGTATTTTTTTCTTCAATCTGCAAATGCATTTGGAAGCGGAGAGGAGACCACAACCTTTTTTGAAAGGGCTTCGTTTCAAGTGGTATTACTTGTACTGCTTGTAATGCCAGTTATTGCACTGTATGTTGCGAAGGAAGTTCGTAAATTGCGAACGGAAGAATTTGTTGATGCCGCGCGCATATTAGGCGGATCGAGAAGACGTATTGTTATAAAACATCTTTTTCCGCATCTCTATATGACTTTTATACTCGTATTTCTTCAACAGTTTACGCAGAGTCTTACTATTTTACTGCACTTAGGATTACTTGAAGTGTTCTTTGGTGGGACTGTTACGTTTGGTGGACCTATAAAAGAGGTGGAATCTTATACGCATGAATGGTCAGGTTTAATTGGAGTATACTTTAGATCATTAACAGTGCATCCATGGATTCCTCTAGTCCCAATTACATTTTTCGGACTAACTATTTTTTCAGGAAATATGATTGTGAAAAGTATAGAAGAGGCAATGTTGAAAGTAAGGTTAGGAGGGGAGAGAAAGAGGAAAGATGTAGAAGAGGAACAATCTGCTTTGCAGTCAAAAGAAGAGTTATTTACTTTTAAACATACGATGTGAAGAGAAAGAAGAAGCAAGCATGGATTTCATGCTTGCTTCTTTTCTTTATTTTGTAGAAACTTCACCTGCAGCTTCTGTTTGCGGAATAAAGTATCCAATTATACCACCGATTATTGCTGGAATGATCCAGCCAATTCCTAAGTTATAAAAAGGAATGGTGTGTACGATATTAGCGATAAAATCTGGTATCATTTCCACATTATCAAGTGCATGAATACAGCTAATAATGAATGCTGCGATCATCGCTCCGATGTAGACAGAAGGTTTACGTTTCGTATATTTATCGATAAATGATGCGAAAATTAAAATGATTGTAATTGGGTACAAAATAATTAATACAGGTAGTGTGATTTTAATTAATAAGCTTAATCCTAAGTTTGAAATAACGAAACTAAAGATACAAACGTATAGCACAAGCTTTTTGTATGAAATATTTGTTAGCACTGTTGTGAAGTAATTTGCAAATGCACTTACAACACCAATTGCCGTTGTTAAACAAGCGAAGATAATGGCGATACTTAATAAAACATTACCGCTTGTCCCAAAGAATTGATACATAACAGTAGCTAATAGTTGACCACCGTTTTCGAATTGCCCTAAGTTTCCGTTTGAAGCTCCGATATAACCGAGTAAGAAATAAACAATTGTTAAGAATAGAGCAGCGATACTTCCGCAAATGATTGTATATTTTGCGATAGATTTCTTCTCTTGTATACCGTTTTGACGAATTGCATTTACAACAATTGTTGATAGTACGAGAGCCCCAATTGCATCTAACGTTAAAAATCCTTCAAGAAATCCTTTGAAAAACGGGATGTCTTTATAGTCACCGATAGGTTCTGCAAACGTCCCTGGTGAAAGAATCGCTTTTGTTGCCATAATTGCAATAATTACAAGTAAAATTGGCGTTAATATTTTACCGATATGATCTACTAGCTTGGATGGATTTAATGATAAGAAGTAAACGAATGTAAAGAAAATCGCACTAAAAACTAACATAGAATACCATTGATCTGGGAAAAGTGGTGCAATCCCGATTTCATAAGATACAGATCCAGTTCGTGGAATAACAAATAGTGGGCCGATTGAAAGATAAATAATGATAGCGAATACTGCTGCGAATTTTGGATGAACACGGCTCGCTAAAGTGTTAAAACTACCACCAGCAAGGGCAACAGCAACGATAGCAAGTAAAGATAAACCGACGTCTGTAATAATAAAACCTGTAATGGAAACCCACATATTTTCTCCGGAAGAAAGACCGAGAAGGGGCGGGAAAATCATATTACCAGCACCGAAGAAAACTGCGAATAGTAATAAACTAATCGAAAGTATTTGCGCTGGTTTTAAAGTTGTATGCATATAAAGAAAATCCTCCTAATGAGTGTTTTTGTCGAAAATTCAAACAATTTGTCGAGTAACTGTTATTATTTTAAAGGTCTGATGACTAGAAAGCAATAGGGAATTTTGAAAATATTAAAAAATAATGCATTAAATCGAATAAATATACTATTTATATGTTTAATAGGAAGGATTTAACTTTTAACGTAAAAAAACACATATCGCTAGGATACGTGTATTAAAAATATATTTTTCTATCGCGTTCTTCTTTTAAAATTTCAACCGCTTCTCGGAAACGTTGTGAATGAACGATTTCACGTTCACGTAAGAAGCGTAGACTATCATTTATATCTGGATCATCGGATAAGTTAATGAGCCATTGATATGTTGCTCGTGCTTTTTCTTCAGCTGCAATATCCTCGTATAAATCGGCAATTGGATCACCTTTAGCCTGTATATAGGTTGCAGTAAATGGAACACCAGCAGCGTTATGGTAATGAAGAGCACTGTCATGATCAGCGTAATGAGGGTCAAGACCAGCAGCTTTCATTTGTTCAGGGGTCGCATCTTTCGTCAGCTTATAAACCATCGTAGCAATCATTTCAAGGTGAGCAAATTCTTCTGTACCAATATCAGTAAGTAGGCCAATGACTTTATCAGGAATTGTATAACGTTGATTTAAGTAACGTAGTGCAGCAGCTAATTCTCCATCTGCACCACCGTATTGCTCGATTAATAATTTTGCAAGTGCGGGATTGCAAGTTCCCACTTTAACTGGGTATTGTAATTTCTTTTCATAAATCCACATAGTTTCTCTCCTTTATATTTGCCATGGCCAAGGACCTTTGCTCCATTCCCAAGGGGCATTAGAATAGCTGTTTCCAAACTGTTGGAGTGGTCCGTATTTTTCTTCCATCTTTTGTTTTAATACTCTCCGTTTATAGGAAAAGTCATTAAAATGATTAATCGCAGCGGTGTCATCTGGATGTGTATCTAAATAAAGAGTGAGTTCAACTAGTACAAAGTCCAGTTCTTGAAGCTCCAGTAAAAGTTTATAGTATTCTTCTGGTAGCGATTGATTCACGACAGTAGTCACCGCCCTTTTTTATAAGGATTTTCATAATAGTCATAAAAAACAGGCCATAAAGTCCCTTTTTGTAGTGCTTCTTTTGGTGTGAATTGTGGTAAGTTTGGCGGTTGAAAGCCTAAAAATAAATTAGGAGGAGTAGAATAATATTTTTTTCCAATAGGAGGACAGGGATCGAGAGGACTATGATAGGGCACGAATGATCTCATATATTTATTCACGAATAAACCTCCTTAAGTGTTCATTACTACGTATTGTATTCAGACATAATAGGCATTTATGACACATATAAAAAAGTAATAGGTACGGGGGGAATGAATGTGGAGAATGTGAAACAATTCATTGTATTGGAAGTGAAAAACTTAAAGGAAACTTTGTATTTTTACGAAGGGATTTTAGGAATTAAACCTAGTTTAGAAAGACCTCAATTAGATGTAACAGGGGTTTGGTATGATGCTGACTCAACGAGAATTAGTTTTATTATGAAGCGCAGTTTGGGCGGGCGTGAGAAGAGTGTTACGGACTCAGTTGATGTTCTAACGTTTTCAATTTCTAACATAGAGAATGTAAAGAAGAGGTTAGTATTTTATAAAATCGCATACACAGAAAACAAAAGTGAGAAGAGTATTGTGGTACAAGACCCGGATGGATATAAACTTCAAGTGATAGAGAAGGATGAATAGACGGAGGGGATTTAGTGGAGAGAAATTATGAAGAAAGTGCGTTGTTTGAGCATCAATTTTGGTTAAAAGTACTTACTGATCATGCACAATTTTTACTGGATGCATTAGCTCCGAAGGAAAAAGAGGATATAAAAAAAGCTACTTACTTTGTTGAAACATTTACGAATTTGTTAAATAAAGTTCGGAATGTGAATCTGATGGCATTTTCAAAAGAGGCAGAACAAGCCGCTAAGGAGATTCGGGCGTTTAAATTAAATATTATACAGAAGCAGTTGGAAGGGAAAATTACGATTCATTTTACGCCAACTTTTATTAATCATATGGTAAACGAAGTGGAAGAGTATATAGCAGTTTTAGAGTTTTTGAAGAAAGGGGAAGTTCCGCCTGTTTTTCATGAATTACATTATCATCTCGTTTGGTTAACGGATGCGGCTGGTCACGCAGGCTCTATTTCTGGCGGATTAGATCTTGTTGAAAAAAGATTAAAAGAGAAAAGCGAAGAATTTACGAAGCATTTTGAACAATTTTACTTAAAGGCAGTTGAAATGACAGGGTATTTACGAACGGAGCTTCATCATTTTCCAGCATTAAAGAAGTTTACGAAAGATGTTTCACTTGAATTGAAATTATTTTCGCATTTTTTACATGAAGTGGAAGAGCTCGAGTTATCGAATGAAGTATTAAGTGTATTATCGGCTAGAATGGCAGATCATATGGCAAGAGAGGAATGTTACTACTTATTAAAACTAGCTCAATCGTCTGGACTTGAAATGCCGAAATGTAATCCGCTTTAAAGAAAAAGAGGTCAATTTTATTTGGCCTCTTTTTCTGTTTTATTGTCTCTTTTTATTTTTGCTTGTTCAATGCTTGCCTGTAATGTCTCCATAATATTAATGATGTTCGGAGTTGGAGAGATTGTTTCAGTTTTTTCCTGTTGTTCAATTTTATTCTCGATTAATTCGGTAAGGGCTTCTTTATATTCATCTGTATACATTTCTTGTTCAAAAGGATTTGTAAGGTGGTGGATTAAATTAATTGCTGCGGTGAGTTCTTGTTTTTGTATAGGATAATTTTCGTTACTTGGTAAGTTAGGTGTATTTGTTATAGCGCGAATTTCATTAGGGTAGTGGATGGTTTGTAACATTAGTCCATCTTCAAAGTTACGGATAATAGCTAAATGTTGTTTTTTTCTAATAGAAATATGGATAAGCCCAAGTTTATTTGTACGTTCAAGAGCTTCTTTTAATAATAAATAGGATTTTTCATGTCCTGGGGTAGGTCCTATAAAATAAGAGCGATCATAAAGAACAGAATCAATTTCGTTATTTTGGACAAAAGATATAATACGAATGGATCGTGGTTCATGAGCTTGTTGTAATTCAGCTAATTCTTTTTCATCCATAATAATATATTTATGAGGTGCGTATTCATAGGCTTTTACAATATCGTTATCATCAATTTCTTCATCCGTACAATCGGGAGCGAACTTTTTATATTTAATAGGTGTTAAGCATTCTTTATGGAGACTTAAAAATTTTATGTCGTTTTCTTCTACGGCACTGTATAGTTTAATTCCTATATTTAATAGTCCAAGTGAAAGTGCGCCTTTCCAGACGGTATGCAAATGAAACATCTCCCTTCGTTCAAAAATGGTTATGTATATTATGAGATAGTAAGAAATTTCCTATACGTTTTTTGTTTTTACGGAAGGGATTGGAATATAAAATATATTGACAAGCCCTCTGAAATATTTTAATGTGAGTGTATAAAATTGTGTATAAAGGGGAGTAACTTATTACAATAAAGTCGTCATTACAGGGAGAAACCCTCGGCTTTATTGGCAACGTTTCGTTGTTAGTGAGACCTTTACCAGCAATGGTAAAGGCCCCTTTCTGTCTTTTTGAGGACCCTTACCATATTTGGTAGGGTCCTTTTCGTATACAAAGAGAGGAGATATAAAAATGAAAAAACTTATTAGTAGATTAAGAGTTGTATTTCATGTTCGCCGATTTGTTCCATTCCTATTTGACTTTTTTACTTCAAAAGAGGTTTCAATAAAGAAGAAAATTTTATCTGTTGCTTTTTTAGTTGGGTATGTAGCGATGCCGCTCGATTTAATTCCAGACTTCCTACCGTTTATCGGTATTTTAGATGATATTGGAGTTGTGTTATTTATTTTGAACCGAATTGTAAAAATGGCGCCAGTTCAATTACAAGAAAAGCATAACGTAAACGTAGGATAGGAGTTAAAAATATGGAGCAAATTATTTTAGATATAATCGAGTTTTTAAAGCAGTTTTCTTATTTTGGAGTTGTGTTAGCATTAACGTTTGAATTTATTCCGGCAGAAGTAGTGTTGCCTATGGTTGGGTATTGGGTATACGAGGGAGATATGAATTTTTGGTTGGCTGTATTAGCAGGGACACTTGGTGGAACGACAGGACCTTTAACGTTATATGCACTCGGTTATTACGGTGGTCGTCCGCTATTAATAAAATACGGAAAATACTTCTTTATTAAAGAAGAACAAATTCAAAAAGCAGATGATTTCTTTGAGAAATATGGACCAGTTGTAGCATTTGTTGGACGCTTTGTACCTGGAGTGCGAACGCTTATTTCTGTTCCATGTGGTATGGCAAAAATGAACATATGGAAATTTAGTATTTATACATTTGTAGCAATGTTCCCGTTAACGACTTTGTATGTTTATTTTGGAATGAAATTAGGTCCACATTGGGAAAAAGCAGCGGATGTTGTTGGACAATATATGCTACCGATATTAGGAGGCGTTATTCTTATTGTTGCTAGTATCTTTGTCTATAAATATATGAAAAAAAGAAACAAAACGGAATCTATCTAGTCATTTGAATATTTTTTGAAAATAGATGAATAGTACAGGCAAAAGACTCTGGGGGACATACACATATAGGGAATATAAAAGAGAGAGGGGAAACAACTATGTCTTGTGAGTGCTCAGGGTCAGCATTAACTTGTTGTCCAGATAAAAATTATGTGCAAGATAAAGTGTGTAGTCCGTGGTCAGGAACTGTAGTGGCGACTGCTATTACGAATGTACTGTACAACAATAATATTAATCAAAATATGATTGGAACAGGGTTTGTTCGATATGACGTCGGACCGGCTCCGATCACACTGACAGTTTTAGATGCAGCAGGCGCTACAATTGATACACAAACATTAAACCCAGGAACAAGTATAGCTTTTACGTACCGTCGTTTCGTAACAATTGAAGTAACTTTACCTGCTGCAACAGCTGGAACATATCAAGGGGAGTTTTGTATAACTACACGTTATCCACTTTCATAATAGAAAAGGAGAGGGCTAAGATGTACAATTCTAACTTATCATGCTGTTCCAGTAAAACACTTGTTCAAGATCAGGTATGTATAGATTGGGCTGCTACTGGTGCGGTAACTGAAACAGTGTATACGAATAATATTACGCAAGATTTATATGCATCAGGTTATGTGAAATATGATGTAGGTACAGCTCCAATTACGGTGAATTTTTTAGTAGGAGCGACAGTGGTGAATACAATTACTGTACAACCACAAAGCAGTGGATCATTTACAGTAAGATACTTTACTACAATTCAAATTGTAACAACAGGAACGGGAGTAAGCCAAGGACAATTATGTCTGACAGTACGTTATCCAATTTCATAAGCAAAAGCATACCAAGTGGTATGCTTTTTTATATAGTTTGTAAGTTAAGGTGGTGAAGAAATTTATAAGCAAAATGAGAATTGACAACAATATTTTCCTTCCATATATCGGGTTGGGTTATTTGGAATATCAATGATAGCCACAGATTGTAAGGATTGACCTGTATATGACATTGTGTTGCCAGGATAGACTGTAAAAGTATTTGTCACCTTTCCGATAATTTGAACGGTAATTCCTGCAGTACTACTAGTACTATTATACACAGAAATGGTACCAGATATTTTAACTACACCATCTCCTTCCCATAAGATTAATGTAGGATTTTCAGAAGGTGGTGGAATTTCTTTTGTTATAAGAAAATTACCGGCAAATTCATTTGTAATTAATTCACAGCCTGGTGGTTCTGGTGGATTAGGTGGATCATAGGGAGGGCAGATGATAGATAAAGGGGCATAACAGCCGATATTTTTTTTACAAGCCATTAGTAGCTCCTCCCTTCATACTTTCTTTTTATTACTATTAAATGTTGGAAAACGATAGTTGTGTTAATAAAGGGGCGAAAAATTTCAGGAAAGTTTGTTTAATAGGCTTCCAAATCATAATAATGAATAAGAGTCTGTTAGACACAAGGTACTTGTATAAGATAATACAAGTAATGTTGGATGTTACAGAAAAATGACTGTATATTTACAAAAGTTAAATAAATTTCATTTTCACTTTAAACGAAGTTAATATGTGTTCGATACAATAACCATTGTAATTAATTCATTATATGAGGAGGATTTACGTGGACAGAACTGATTTACGAAAAGTAAAAGGCCTTATTGGATTATTGATGGTTTTTGTATTAGCATTCGTATCATTTCCATGGAGCACATCAGTTAAAGCAGAAGAGAAAAAGCAAGAAAAGGCATCAAGTGAGAAGAAGATAGTTTTTCCAGTTGTAAGTGATGTACATATTAAAAATAGTGGAACGGATGATACGTTTCGCTGGAAAAGAGCGATTGAACAGTTTAATGCATTAGCACCGAAGCAAGATGCGTTCGTAATTGTGGGAGACTTTACTGATTCAGGATCGGTACAACAGTATGATCGTTTCATGCAAGTGTATAATGAAAATGCAAATAAAGATGCAGTGCGAATGAATTCTCTCGGTAACCATGATTATTGGAACGGTTTATCCGTAGAGGGTGCACAGAAGCGTTTCTTAGAAAAAACAGGTATGGAATCAATTTATTATCATAAAGTGGTAAAAGGTTATCACTTCCTTGTTATGTCTCCAGAGAATGGAACAACACATGGTTATTATTCGGACAAGCAAATTAATTGGTTAAAAGAAGAAATGGCAAAAGCACAAAAAGATGATCCAGAAAAACCGATTTTTGTATTTTTACATCAACATATTAAAGATACAGTGTACGGTAGTCAGGAATGGGGAACACAAGATAGCGCAAAAATTAATGCAGTGTTAAAAGAATATCCACAAGTTATTACGTTTTCAGGTCATTCACATTATCCGTTAGATGATCCGAGATCGATACATCAAAAAGACTTTACATCAGTTGGTACATCTTCAGTAAGTTATATGGAAGTTGAAGGTGGTAAAGTACAAGGGAATATCCCGCCAGGAGCTAGTACGTTAAGCCAAGGTTTATTAGTAGAAGTAGATGAAGAAGAAGTGACGATTAATCGCCGTGATTTCCATACGAATTCTTGGACAGGCGAGCCTTGGAAAATTAAATTACCAGCAAAGAAAGAAACATTTACACATGTAGAAGATCGTGATAAAGAAAAGCCTTACTTTGCTAAAGATGCAAAGCTTGCTGTATCAAATGTAACAAAAAATGCGGCGACAGTAACATTCCCGCAAGCATTGGACAACCTTCTTGTTCACTCTTACCGTGTGCAGGCTAGAGATAAGCAAACGGGTGAAATAAAAAATAAATTGTTAGCATTCTCAGAGTTTTATCGTGATCCAGTGCCGAAAGATCTTACGTTTACGCTTGCAGGGTTAGATGGCGGGAAAGCATATACACTTGAAGTAGTTGCGATTGATTCATTTGGCAATGAAACCGCACAGCCGTTAACTGCGGAAATTACTACGAAAAAAGATAATATTGACCCGAATGTGAAAGTACCAAAAGCTGATGTTTTCGATGTAAACTTTGCAGATGGTACATTTAAAGACAATTCACCATTTGGTACAAAAGGTGATGTGAAGGGCAATGTGACTATTGAATATGATAAAGCATTGAAGAAGAATGTTATGAAGTTAAACGGAAAAGCAAATACATTTGGATACCTTCCATTTTCAGCAGCACAAAAAGAGAAAATAGTAAATACGTTTACATTAGAAACTGTATTTTCAATGAATGAAATTCGCGGACAAGGTATTTTGCAAAATACAGAGAGCGGCGGAATTGGATTTGAGTCTACAGGAAGTGGATATGTTGAATTATGGGCTCACATTGGAGGTAGCTATAAACGTGTTGGTGTTCAATTAGAAGCGAACAAAACGTATCATTTAACAGGAACGTATAACGGAAGCGAAGTGGCAATTTACGTAGATGGTAAAAAAGTAAATAGTCAGCCAGCTCAAGGAAAAGTTTATAACCCGAACGTACCATTTGCATTTGGAGCGGATCCTGATAGTAACGGAAATGGTGGTATTCCGTTAAATGGACAAATCGCGTTAGCAAAATTATATAGTAAAGCTTTAAGTTCTTCAGAAGTATTAGCATCATACAATGAGTTTTCTAACCGTACGAAGTTAGAGCAAGTAAATGCGTTATTTGAAGAGCTTGGAAAAGTAAAAGAAGTGTTAGTTAGTACGTATGAATTTGGTGATAAGCCAGGTCAATATTCAAAGGAAGCCTTTCAAGAATTAGAGAAAATAGTGATAGGTAAGGTTTTGACATCATCTCCACCTTTTCCCCCACTTCACACCGTACGTGAGACTTTCACCTCATACGGCGCTCCATCTAATTCAATTGACCAACTTTT